>JAHYJE010000028.1 GCA_019429105.1 Syntrophobacterales bacterium | reverse complement strand
GCCTTTCTCTGGGCAGGAGTCCCTTCATCGAATCGGTCAAGAAACGCGAGGGGGCTCCTTTTACTTCCCCTCACCCTTCTTGGCTAAATCAGATTATTTGTCCACCATTTTCTGTGGCCGTGCTCAAAATAACAGTGCCAGAAAAATTTCCTGGCAATTTACGACATCGGACGCTCGGATCAAACTGAAACGTCTTTATCCGAAGTTATAGGAGTTACATGGTACTAGCCTGTTCACCAAACTGATTCATAATCGACAAGAAGTAATCGATACCAGCGCCATCAAGAGCTCCATCAAGAATCTCGTCGAGAATCATAATGTGTGTTGACGCTGTTCTTCATCTTAGCAATCTGACGCCAAGTGAACAGGATGGCGAGGTCATTGATAAGAACTTCCTTTTTGTGGGCCGAAGTATATTTAGCGGTTTCTTGTATGTCAAGAAGAGTTTGGGCACAAGATGTGGGAGATGGATGATCTGACCGGATCGGCGCTGCATTACTCACATCGTCCTTTTATGATTTTATTCTGTAAAGATGCCGGACAAGACCCTTTAGGCCGGAATTCAAGCACACGCCTGCGTCACGTCCTGTTTCTGTGTTCGTCAGGACGTTATGACTGTATGTAATCATCCCAGGAATATTCGGGGTCGGCGTAGGCGTTGGTTTGCGGATGTGGAGCATGAGCGAGATAATCAGCAGTGGCGTATTCGATGTTTGGCGGGTCATGCGTGTCTGATGAGATAGGTCTGGAAAGCTTCAAAGAATCCGGAAAGCACGTCCGGCATATCCTTTTCCTGCCCAAGCTGCTGAGCGACAACATCCCGAAGGAAGCGAGTTCGTTTGGCCAGTTCGACGGCGAGAGATTCTGCCGTGAACGCCTTGGGCAGCGAGAAACCGAGAAAGCGGTCAAGAAGGGCATACAGTTCGTCCGCCTTTTCCACCGGCGGCATCGTGCGCAACCGGTTAAGAATCAAAGGCCGGGCGGCAAGAACCGTCTCCACGCGCTCGCCGTTCCGGTATAACCGAAA
Organism: Syntrophobacterales bacterium; assembly: GCA_019429105.1. Taxonomy (NCBI): domain Bacteria; kingdom Pseudomonadati; phylum Thermodesulfobacteriota; class Syntrophobacteria; order Syntrophobacterales; species Syntrophobacterales bacterium. Next base: position 45,081 of record JAHYJE010000028.1, on the reverse strand, counting down.
TTCAAGAAAGTTGGTAAGAATGAGGTTGGGGAACGTGGAGCGATAGCGCGTGAGTTGTTCAGACTCCTCGACAACGTCCAGCCTATCTTCCGTCGGCTTCTTGGCTTCGACATAGCCGATGATGCGGTCCGTACCATTCCACAGACGAAAATCGGGGTTCCCGGCATCGGTGGGTTTGGGAAGGGTAGTGACGCGCACATGCGCCCGCCCAGTTAACATGGCTATAGCCGCCAGCATTTCGGCAAGCGTCGGGTAGAAACTTTCCTCTCTCGCGTCCCCTTGCAGGGCCACGGCGGAAAGCTCTTTGAGATACTTGGTGAACACCGGTTTATCGCTAATTTTTTCCCTATTCGTGCCACCTAATCGCGGCGACGCAGTCGCCGGGAACGACCTGTATCACCAGTGGCGCCAATGAGCTTGCCGCGTCAGCGCCGCCGGCGTTCTCGCCATCTGGTGAATGCTTTTGTTGGGCTAATATATTACCAATCATCATAGTCTGTAATGTTGATTTCATTGCCTGTTTCAATATTTTTTACACTGACTGCTGTTCCGATACTGACGCTTATAAATTCATAAATGTATCGGTCTGACAACGCGAAGCTGTCAGACCATTCATCCCAGGCAATTAGATTTTTCAGCTCGTTGCCAGCAATACGATATTTAATTAATTTATTGTCATTATTTCCGATAACACCGGCGGCTGTAATACGCTCTGATTTTAAGTCAATACTTTCTTTCGTATACCAGTGCGTAATTTTCAAAGTTGAGATGGATGGTGATATTTGAAACTGGAATAAGGGAGAACCAAAACTCCCGTCAACTCCGTAATATGGCATGAAATGAATGTCAGCATCCTTATTATTCATGCTCTCTAATTTTTGTTTCATCATAGATTTCAGCCTTGGCTCTGGAATCTCGATATCTTTTAGGCGTTTAGTGACTAATTGCTCTTCAAGCACTTTCTTATTAATGTCATTGATAAATTGCTCAGCTTTTTTGGAAAAATATTCAGAAACTACAAAACTAATTTCTTTGTTTGACTTTATGACCGTAATCATCTCGATATAACTCCATGGCTTTGATTGTTGTTTGCGGCGTCATCTCCTTGATCCTTTGGAAAGGCAACGGGAAGCTGTGTGTCGGTAACCGAAAGAACAACCCATCCATCGCGCACGACTTCGACCAAGGAAGGAGAAACCAAAATTCCTGATTTGGTCAGGGACTTGTCCATCTCTTCAATCCAATGACGTTGCCAAGTTTTGTGGCCAAACATTTTCAAGAGGGTTTTTAGAAACACTCGTTTCGATTTTTTGGGAGAATCTTTAATGGCTTCGCGTATTAAATTTGCTACCTGGATTTTGTCTAACTCTGCCATATTCATGTCTCCGTTTTGACGACTATTCGCTGAGGTCAGGATAACATTGATGCCCAACAGTATTAATAGGCCTGTCTTAACATTGGGAGACATGGCCAGTTGAAAATCAGTGAAGTTTTTGTTTCCATAAGATGATACTGTTTCGTATGTCAAGCGAAATGTATCCGTGCATATTTAACATTTTCAATAAATTATAACGAACAACGCAAAGTTTGGCGCCTCACGCCACAAAAAAATCATAGGGCTTGAATTCAGGAACTGAATTTGCTATTTTTACCCAATGCAAAAGTCAGAAGACAAAGTCAGCGCTGCTGCAGACGCCTCCGTTTCGTTTCCCGGATGGCGGGAAGTCCTGCAATCGGGATGCCCCCGATCCTGCCGTTCTACGCACATGGGAACAGGATATCTTTGCCTGGCTGAAATTCCTTAAGGCCGCACACCGCCGAACCTCTATAGAATCGGTACTGGACTATCTGCACTCACTGGAGAATGAGGAGAAAAATACGGATTCGGTTCGAGCTTCCCTGCGGTGGTTTTTCAAAACTGCAGCCAACCTTTCCCAGCGGGTCACCCCCTGTACCATGCGTCACTCCTTCGCCACCCACCTGCTGTCCGGGGGAGCGGATACGCGCACGGTACAGGAACTGCTCGGCCACGCGGATGTCGCGACTACCATGATTTATACCCATGTACTCAACCGGCAGGGACTTGCGGTGCGCAGTCCGCTGGACAACCTGTAAAACATGGTAATTAAGGCAAACGTTCGCCGATGACAAGATACCGGCGCTTGCCGCTGTCGTCTGGGGGAGCAGGCGCGAGCTCTGCTATTGGGACCGGTTTCTGTCGTTCCGTGCTCATAGTCATAAAGCAACAGGCTTTTATGAATAAATTGGCGAGATAAGTGGCGCCATTGCTTTAAGGAACAGGCCGTGCCGATTCCATAGTTGGAGAGTCTTTCGTACCGGAATTTCAGGATCTTCTGCGAATTCGACCCCCGCAGGACATCGACGATATGGCCCGCGCCGAAGATTTCGCCGGTCCGTTTGACACGGGAGAGAAACATCTGCGCTGGGATGGTCAGATCGACGAGGACACTTTCCGCTTCCCCCATTCGGCAGTTGTCGCACATTCCACAACGGTCCGGAACGCCGTATTCCCGCAACTGGTCCATCTGGTCCTTCATGAGGAAGATCAGCGGGGAAACCACGATCGTTGCTGAAGCAAGGGATGGCATACTCCTTCGCAAGGATTCCGGAGCTGACGACAAGCTCTTCAGGGGTATTCCACTTCTCCACGGGGAACTGGAGGGCAAGGCTACGCTGCCGCTTTACAATGGCGCGGGTCTTGCCCATGGCCTTCTTGCCGTCCAGGGTATCATAGATGAATTTTTGCCATGACATTTCCAGAAGGTTTGCCTGAACGGTATCCAGAACGCCCTGCAGCCCGTCGCGGAAACCGAGCACGGCATAACTGATAAATCCAGACAGGTTCCTTTCCCGTACGCACAGATCGATTTGGCGGTAATATTCCTGCCAGGTATCGTTATAAATGGTTTGACAGGATGTGCGAAGCCATATCGGGCAAACCCCTCAGCTCCCATCTACCGGGAGAGCTCAATCCCGGCAAGGTTTTCATAATATCTGACCAGGGCGCTGTGATCGGCGTCGCCCATGCCGTTATCGCGGAGTGACAGCATCATTTGCATGACATTTTCGGTAAGCGGCGTCGGCGTCGAAATGCCTTTGGCGGTGTTCAGCACGTTGTTCAAATCCTTGATGTGCAGGTTGATCCGGAAGCCGGGGTTAAAATTGCGATCCAGCATCAGCGGGGCCTTGGCATCAAGGGCAACGCTCCCGGCCAGGCCACCCCGAATCGCCTGAAAAACGAGATCCGGATTGACGCCCGCCTTGGCGGCAAGCACGAGGGCTTCGGAAACGGCGGCGATGTTGGCCGCGACGATGATCTGATTGGCAAGTTTCGTTACATTTCCGGCGCCGGCTTCACCGCAGCGGACGGCGGATGAACCCATCGCCTTCAAAATCGGCAGAAATTCGTCAAAGTCCTCCTGCCGACAACCGACCATGATCGAAAGCGATCCCGCGATCGCCTTCGGCTCGCCGCCGCTGACCGGCGCATCCATCATCCGGACATTTTTTTCGGCCAGCTTCGCGGCGATTTCCCGGCTCACCAGCGGATCGAGGGAGGTCATGTCGATCAGCATCGAATTTGGGCGCATCCCCTCGATCAGACCGTTTTGTCCCAGCACAACCTCCTTAACCTCCGGCGAGTTCGGGAGCATTGTGATAATGATGTCGGCATTTTGGGCTACTTCCCGGGGCGAGGCGGCTATCTGGGCGCCGGCCTCCTTAAACTCCTTTTCGGTCGCCGCCGCTCTGCAATAAATGACAAGCGAATGCCCTGCCTTCATAAGATTCCTGCTCATGGGTTTTCCCATGATTCCCAAACCGATAAAACCTATCTTTGCCATGCTATTTTCCTCCTTGTATATTTATTTACAGATACGGCTTCAGCCAGTCAAGCCCTTCCGCGGTTTTGCGAAGCGGCTTGTACTCGCAGCCGATCCAGCCAGCGTAGCCCTGCTTATTCAGAAAATTAAAGATATTCGGATAGTTGATCTCGCCTGTTCCCGGCTCGTGACGGCCGGGGTTGTCGGCGATCTGGATATGACCGATCCGGGCGAGATTATCCCCGATCGTCTGCAGGAGGTTCCCCTCCATCACCTGCATGTGGTAAATGTCGTACTGAAGCCGGAGATTCGGGTGTCCGACCTCTTTTATCAACACCAGGGCATCGCTGGTACGGCAAAGGTGGAATCCGGGAATATCCTGATTATTCAAGGGCTCGACCAGCAGACTGATGCCCTCGTTTTCCAGGGATTCCGCGGCAAAGCGCAGGTTCCCGATCAGCGTCTGGCGGACCTTCTCCGGGGGATCAGTGGGGGTCGTTCCGACGAGGCAATTAACCAGCGGGCAGCCCAAGGCATGCGCGTACTCTGTTGCCAAACCGACACCCTCCCGGAATTCCCCTTCCCTGCCTGGCAGGCAGGCAATTCCCCGCTCCCCGGCTGCCCAATCGCCGGCGGGGAGGTTGAAGAGAACCTGGTTAAGCCCGTATTCTGAGAGCTTTTCGGCCAGCTCCTCCTTTTTAAAGGCGTAAGGGAACATGTATTCAACAGCCTTGAAACCGGCCTCGGCCGCCTGTTCGAACCGGTCGAGGAAATCTGCCTCGGTAAAGAGCATGCTGATATTGGCGCTGAAACGAATCATGAGATTGCCTCCTTATCCATATTAAAAGCGAATTTGTATTAGCATATAACGTTTGGCGAACCTCATACCACCAAATGGAGCCGGAGTCACGCATTTGAAAACGATTATTTCCCTTTTTGCACCTCGAGGGGACAAGAAATTTTTCGAGCGCATGCAGCCAGGCCATTTTTGATATTACGCCGTCCTGCGCGCACGCGACGTCCCTGTCTTTGGAGATAATCGGGTTTGAGCCGCTATTTGCGCTATTTGCGCTTGACAATCCTCAAGAGTTTGTTGAAAATCAGCGCGGGATTTTACCTTTATCCTGGAGAGGCAATTGCAAAACTCCCCATTCTTGTCATTCCCGCAACGATTCTGAGCGGGAAAACGAAGTTTAATGTTCATAATCTGGTTCTAACTGCTTGAAAAAACCATATTTCCGATAGAGACATTATGGACATTAAGCTGCGCTTTCGGGAATGACAAATGGTTTTGCAATTGGCTCTGGATGCATAAACTTTTTCAGGAGGCGATAAAAATGTTTGATGATGTCGATTCCGGATGGGAAAGCATGGTGGTTTCTCCGGACGTGGTTCTCTCGCATATAGAGCCGGGGATGAGCATTTTTCTGGGAACGGGCGTTGCCGAGCCGCGAACGCTGGTAAAGCGTCTCAAGGAATCCGACATCTACAACCTTACCGATCTGGAACTCATCCAGATTGTCAGCCTTGGGGACGTCATATCTTTAATCGAGACCCCTCGCGCCTACAAATTTCGCCTCAAAACATTTTTCGCGGGCTGGCTGGCAAGCAAGGCGATCCTCTCCGGCTCAGTCGATATGATCCCCTGCCGTTTTTCCCAGATTCCCTCTCTGGTTGAATCAGGGGCGATCCGGATCGACGCCGCTTTTGTGCAGATCACCCCGCCGGACAAGGCGGGATATGCCAGTCTCGGCGTGGCGGTTGATATAGCCAAATACGCGATGGAAAGGGCCTCCATTGTCGTGGGAGAGATCAACAGCAGCGTTCCCCGCACGATGGGAGACACCTTTGTCAATATTGCCGATTTCAACTACCTTGTAAAGGCCACGGAATCCCCAATCTATTTCAACCGCTGGCCGGTGGACAGCGTCATGGATAAGGTCGCCGCCAATGTAGCCTCGCTGATTGATGACGGCAGTTGTCTTTCCTTCTACCCCGGGGCCCTTTTTGAGGCTCTGGGCAAACATCTTGCCAAAAAGCGCAACCTCGGCGTCCATACACTATTTTTTACCGACGTCCTGATGGATCTATTGAAGAGCGGCGTTGTCACCAATCGCTGTAAAAATAATTTCAGCAACAAATCAGTTACCTCCTATGCCTTAGGAACTGCTGAACTGATGAAGTGGCTGCATCGCAACCCCCTGGTCGAGTTTCAGGGAATTAAAGTGGTTGCCGACAATGCCCGGATAAGTTTTAACGACAAGACCATTTTTATCATGCCGGTACGCAAGGTTGACCTGATGGGGGGGGTTGCCCTCCATATCGGCAAGGGCAATGTTACCGCCGGCCCCGGACATGCCCATGAATTTTATGCCGCGGCTCAGCACTCCTGCGGAGGGCGGGCAATTTTTGCCCTTCCCAGCCGCAATTTGAAAGGCGCTTCTAATATTATGCTGTCGGTTGAGGATTTCCCGAACCAATTTAACAATAAGGAATCACTCGACTGGATCGTTACCGAATATGGAATTGCCTCCATGATCGGCCGCACTGTCCGGGAACGCGCCCAGGCCCTGATTGACATAGCCCATCCTGACGACCGGGAAGAATTGGTGCGACAGGCGAAAGAGGCCAACATTCTCTATCGCGATCAGATTTATCTTGCCGGTTCCGGCGCCCTTTATCCCGATAAACTTTCAACTGTTTCTACCTTTAAGGAGGGACTTTCCGTAAATTTCCGGGCGATCAAGCCCTCCGACGAAGAGGAGATGCGGAGGCTTTTCTATCGTTTTTCCGACAATGCCGTTTATTACCGATATTTTTCTCATGTAAAATCCATGCCCCACAAGGAGATGCAGGGGTATGTAAATATCGATTATCAAAAAACATTATCACTGGTCGGAACGGTCACCGAGGCAGGCGGAGAAAGAATCATTGCCGAGGGGCGCTATGTTCGGCTAAACGATCGTCCTTACGCCGAAGTTGCCTTCATTGTCGATGAGAATTATCAGGGGAAAGGGATTGCCTCGTTTCTTTTGAAAATGCTGATTGAGGCGGCGCTGGAACAGGGAATTGAAGGTTTCACGGCGGATGTTCTTTACGACAACAAGTCCATGCTTAAGGTATTTGAAAAGGCATCCTTTCCGATCAACGCCGTCATCAAATACGGTGTTTACAAACTGGAAATACCCTTCAAAAAAACAGGGTTGCCCTAAACGCAAGCAATCGGGAAATGTCAGACTGAAGATCCCGAGGATAACTTTTCAGGCTAAGAAATCTGTTCAGCAACAATCCCGTTGAATTCTCAGGGACGAAGTGATAGAGGAGCCGTGCGTCTGATGTTTTTTAATCTATTCAAAAATAGAGGAGATCGATAATGAAATATCCGAGAATATCTGTTTTTTGCCTTTTAGCGGCGCTGTTTTTCAGCCAGCCTTCCTGGGCAAAAGACAACTACCGTATTGCCGTTTTACCTTTTTCTGTCCATAGTGCAGAAAATATTGATTATATCAGACAGGGCACTGAGGATATGCTGAGATCGAGACTTTCCCTGAATGAAAAGATGACGGTTATAGGAAAGGATACGCTCCAGCCCTTGATAAAAGAAATGGCCGGGCCGGAGCTCTCCGCAGCAGGCGTATCAGCGCTCGGCAAAAAGCTGAATGCCGATTATGTGGTCTGGGGAAGTCTCACAAAAATCGGCGCGATAATAAATATTGACGGTAAATTGCTGAATGCGGCAAACGGTTCTACCGATGTAAATTTCTCTGCGCAATGCAGCCTTGACGACATAATCCCCCGAGTCAACGATTTTTCGGAAAGAATAACAGCGCAGATATTGGGCGTTCAGCCTCTAACTGCCGCAGGTCAACCTACTGCCAAAGAAATCGTCGTCTCCCGCACGCCATCCCCCACGGCAAAGCGGGAATCAGAAATAATCTCAGCCATGGGAAAAGGCAAGAAAGGCACATTTACATCCTCGATCAACCCCTACTTTATCAACGCCGAACAGCCGCTTGACCGTAAAACCTTTTGGAAAAGCCAGCAGTTTTCCAACGAGTTCAGGGGAATTGATATCGGGGATGTAAACGGGGACAAGCTGAACGAAACGGTCTTTATTGATACCAACAATATTTTTATCTATCAAAAAAAAGGCGACTCTTTCAAACTCATCCAGCAAATTGCCGGAAAAAAGTATGACAATTATCTCAGCCTAGATGTTGCTGATATCAACGGCAACGGCACCAAGGAAATAATCGTGACGACCTATTCGGGGCAGGAGATTGTTTCTTTTGTGATGGAATACCGAAACGGCAAGTATGAAACTATCGCAGCCAATCTCCCCTGGTTCCTGCGCGTAATCCAGAATGGCGATTCCGAGCCGGTTCTTTTGGGACAGAGACGCGGCCTGGAAGACCCCTTCGACACGCCTGTTTATGAAATTTTCTGGAGTGACGGAAGGTACCAGGAGCGAAAGAGACTGAATATTCCCCAGGGGCTTTCCATATACGGGCTTACCATGGACAAACTGGGCGCGAGCGGTGCGGAAAGGATAATCGCGTTAAACAGTGACGATTATCTGTGCATCTTCGAACAGACTGCGAAACCTCTTTCCAAGGTCCTGGTCTTTGGCGGCAGTGAGGAATTTGTCTGGAAAAGCGAGGAACCCTTCGGGGGAAGCACTACCATAATCGAGCCGATGAATAAAGTGCAGTCGGGGGAAGCGGACAACAGAACCTATTTCATTAATTCGCGAATACTCACCTACGACACCAACAAAGACGGCAAAAGGGAGATCATAATCCCCAAAAACATCTCTTCTTCGTCGCGGATGTTTCAGAATCTGAAGTTGTTTACGAGCGCCGAGGTGCATAACCTGGAATGGGACGGGATGGGCATCGTTGCAAACTGGAAAACCAAGAAGATCACCGGTTATATCGCCGACTACCAGTTTAAGGACATTGACAATGATGGGGAAAACGACATCGTTCTTGCCCTCGTTCTGTCCACGGGCGGGTCGCTGAAGGCGCGCAGCGTAATCGTTTCTTATTCCCTGCAGGGCGAATAAACAACGAGGGGTTGACATTTGGCGGAAACTATTGTAGAAGCGCCCACCTTGAAGGCAGGTAAAAAAGGGAGCGTGGCGCAAGACAAGACTGTCATTGTCGCGGGCTCTGTCATAATCTGGCGGTGTAGCTCAGCCGGTTAGAGCATACGGCTCATATCCGTAGTGTCCGGGGTTCAATTCCCTGCACCGCCACCATTCAATGCAAAAGCCCGGTCCCTGACCGGGCTTTTGCATTTTTACCACGAGAGATCATCATGGACAGCTTGCTGGACGAACCTTTTTCCCCATCCTTTTTTTTCCGAAACACCCACATCCAGACAACCTTCGGGAGTCTGCACATAAGGGCGTCCGGGAAAAACGAGATGCTGGACGCTGCTGAAGAAAATATTGTCGGCGCAGGCGAAGGCGTTCGTCTGCGGGGATATCGCTCCCGGCAAAAAAATAGAAAACCGGCAGGGATTATTATTATTATCCACGGCTGGGAGGGAAGTTCCGATTCCACCTATATGCTTTCCACCGGCCGCTTTTTCTACCGGCTCGGCTATGAGGTATTTCGTCTCAATTTACGGGATCACGGCAACAGTCATGGCCTCAACGAAGGGCTCTTTCACGGCGCGCTGACCGAAGAAGCGGCCAGCGCGGTAAGGACTATCGCCAGCCGGCAACCGACCCTTCCCTGCTTTCTGATAGGCTTTTCCCTCGGGGGCAACTTTGCACTGAGAATCGCGCTGAAACAGGCACTTGCTCCCATAGACAACCTGAAAATGGTGTTTGCCATCAGTCCGGCCATCGATCCCTACAAGGCAACGCTTGCAATCGATGAGGGACCGGCGGTTTATCGCCGCTATTTCATGGCAAAATGGAAGCGCTCTTTACGGCAAAAACAAAAATGCTTCCCCGATCTTTACAACTTCGACTCGATAATGCACCACAAAAAGTTGATGCCGTTTACGGAAGCCATCATGGCATGGTATCCCCAATTCAATAATTACCGCGAATATTTCAATATTTACACGCTGACTGGCAATGCTCTGGCCTCGCTTACGATGCCGGCCTTCATTATTATGGCTCAGGATGATCCGGCCGTCCCCGTGGAAGACTTCTATCAACTGCCCGCGAATCCGCTTCTGTATGTCTCGATTCAGCGCTACGGCGGCCATTGCGGTTTTATTGATCCTTTTCCCTTCGGATGCTGGTATGAACGCCAGATCGCCCGACTGATTGCGCATCTGGAGAGTAGATAATGCAAGCGCATGAAATTCCCGATATTTTCACAAAAAGGGAACTCTTTCTACAGCGGGTGACAGAAAGAATCTGGGCGCATCCTTCTGATTACAATGATGCCTGGATGAACCTGAAATTACTGGCCAATAAAAACGACCGCCGTCTTGCCGCCGGGGTTTTGATGCCGCTGATTTTTCGCAAATCTTCGCTGGGCAAAGCTGGGACAACCGGTTCGTTCGTCATCCTGCTGATAAAACGCTCTTCCACCGTAGCCCAGGCCGGTGATCTGAGCTTTCCCGGCGGAATGCTTAATCCCATAGGCGATCGAATTCTGAGATATATCTTTCTTTATCGCCTGCTGCCGGCGCTGAGGCATAATGCCGCCAGTGCAACTGACGGGAAAAAGTCCAAATCATCCCGTCTAATTACCCTTTTTATGACAACCGCCCTGCGCGAAGCATGGGAGGAAACAGGTCTTTCGCCTTTTCATACCGAGCTGATCGGCCCCCTGCCCACCTACAATCTCATTTTTTTTAAACGTACCATCTTCCCCATTGCCGGTTTTGTAAAAAATCATGGCTTGCTTTGTCCCAACAGCGAGGTGGAAAAGATCGTGGAGATACCCCTCGCCTCGTTCTATAATCCCGCTGCGATAGGCTCTCTTGAAATAGAGACACCCGGGCAAAATACACCGCCAATCGCCTACCCTTGCCTAATTCATTACGGAAATGACGGAAAAGAGGAAATTCTCTGGGGGGCAACCTTCAACATCACGGTAGATTTTCTCAGCATAGTAATGGATTACCGCCTTCCCGAAAATAGAAAAGGCCCAGTAATCTCGAGAAAACTATCATCCGGTTATCTGTCGGCCGGCTCTCCGGCATGATCAGCGGTGGCCTCAATGAGTAAAATGATCAAGCAACAGCGCCGCCTGCTTGCTGCAATCTTTTCTTGACAGATAGAGGCGCGCCGCTTAGTATGCCTGCGCGCTGTAAGCAATGAGGCAGCGACTGTGAAAACATTATCCGGCAAACCGGATCCGATAACAGGTTTTAAAGCGCCCATGAATTCCCTCGATGACTGGAAAAAATTGTATCCCGAAAAATTTGCCGACGCAGCGCTTGTTTTTGGCAACATTCACCGGGGAGATCACATCTTTGTAGTATCCGGCTGCGGAGAGCCGCAATTCCTCGTCCAGGCAATGGTCAATTATGTTGATTCCCACCCCAAGGCATTTTTTGATACGGAGATCATTCATGTTTATTCCTTCGGCGTTGCCCCTTACACCGATTTGAAATTCAAAAGCAATTTCCGCCTCAACTCCTTTTTCATCGGCAACAATATCCGCGGGCCGGTAAATGAGGGGATGGCCGATTACACGCCCGTCTCTTTGTCCAACGTACCTGAGCTTATCAGAAGCAGCGCTGTCAAGATTGATGCAGCCCTGATCCAGACATCCCCCCCTGATGAGCATGGATATATGAGTCTGGGGGTAAGCGTCGATATGGTAAAGGCGGCAATTGACCATGCGTCGCTGATCATTGCGCAGGTAAATTCCGCCATGCCGCGCGTACATGGAGACGGATTCATCCATATCAGGGATGTTCGGTTTATTATTGAGAAAGAGGAAGCGTTACTTGAACTTCCCGATGTAACTGTTGATGATACCATGCAAAAAATCGGTGAGTACGTCGCAGGACTTGTCAAGGACGGCGACACCATCCAGGTCGGTTATGGCGGCCTGCCGAACGCCGTTTTGTCTAAACTAACCCATAAACAGCATCTCGGAGTGCATACCGAACTGCTCAGTGACGGGATTGCCTCGCTCATCCAAGCCGGGGTTGTCGATAACTCCCGCAAAACGATCAATCCCGGGAAAACCGTAGCGACCTTTGCGATGGGCAAAAAGGCAACCTATCAATTTCTTCATGACAACCCTTCCATTCTCTTTAGAACAATCGACTACACAAATAACCCGCTCATCATCGCGCAACAGGACAATATGGTTGCCATCAACAGCGCCCTGGAAATCGATTTGACCGGCCAGTCCACGGCCGAATCGATTGGCGGTTCTTTTTACAGCGGCATCGGCGGCCATCAGGATTTCATGCGGGGCGCCCTGCTTGCGAAAGGCGGCAGAACCATTCTGACGATGAAAGCAACCGCCCGGGAGGATAGCGTTTCCCGCATAGTCCCGTCGCTCCGGGAAGCCGCCGGGGTAACGCTGAACCGCGGCGATGTCCGCTATGTCGTGACTGAATACGGCATTGCCTATCTGCACGGGAAAAACATCAGGGAGAGGGCGATGTCGCTGATTGCAATCGCCCACCCCAAATTCCGCCCCTGGCTTGTCGAGGAGGCGAAAAAAAGAGGGCTGATCTACGCCGATCAGGCCTTCATCCCTGGAGAAAAAGGGGAATATCCGGAACACATAGAGACGTACCGAACGACGAAAACCGGCTTGCAGCTTTTCCTGCGGCCGGTAAAGATCAGCGACGAACCCCTGTTGAAGGATTTTTTCTATTCCCTTTCCGAAAACAGCATGAACCGCCGCTTCATCTCGTCCCGAATCGACATGCCGCATGAACGCCTTCAGGAATTCGTGGTTATCGATTATTCCAAGGAAATCGTGATCCTTGCCGTCACAGGAACCTCAAAAAAGGAAGTGATTGTAGGGATTGGACAATACTCGATTCATCCGGGTTCGCATACCGCGGAGGCAGCATTTGCCGTCCGCGACGATTTTCAGAATCGGGGCATTGCCCAGGAACTGCTTGCCTGTCTGACAAACATCGCCCGGAAAGAAGGACTTCTGGGCTTTACCGCCGAGGTTCTTCCCGAGAACAGGGCGATGCTTCATGTATTTGAAAAGGGCGGATTCGACATAACCATGAGAAGAGATGATTGTGTGTACGAATTGAAGATGCGGTTCATATAAACAAATCACGAGGTGAAAATGAATCCAGCGGTGTTTCGCGAGTACGATGTCCGGGGCCTTGTAGGAGTCGATCTTGACGAGGAATTTGTTTATCTGTTGGGTAAGGCTATCGGTTCGTATGCAGCCCGTGCCGGGGTAAAAAAGATGGCTCTGGGAAGGGATTGTCGTCTTAGCTCAGAGAGCTACCTGTCGCAAGTGGGGAAAGGGATCATGTCTGCCGGAATCGCTGTTATCGATATCGGCCTGTGTGCAACCCCGATCCTCTATTTTGCCATCCGCCATCTCCGGACGGAAGGCGGCGTCATGGTCACAGGAAGCCATAACCCTCCTGATTTCAATGGTTTCAAAATATGCATCGGCCCCGATACGATCTATGGCGAGCAGATTCAGGAATTACGGAAGATCATGGAAGCGGGAGACTACGTAAACGGCGCTGGTCAATATAATCGTCAGGACATTGCCGAAGCTTATGAGAACTACCTGTTCGAACATGTAACGATCAAGCCCGGGAAAAAAATCGTTCTCGATGCCGGAAACGGGGTAGGCGGGATATTTGCCCTGCCCCTGTTAAAGAGATATGGCTGCCAGGTTACCGATCTATACTGCGATCCGAACGGCCGCTTTCCCAACCACTTCCCCGATCCGACCGTTCCGGAAAATCTTCAGGAACTGGTTCGCCGCGTCCTCGGGGAAAAAGCCGACCTCGGCATTGCCTATGACGGTGATGCCGACCGGATCGGCGTGGTCACGGATCAGGGAAAAGTGCTGTGGGGGGATGAGCTGTTGCTGCTTTTTGCCCGCTTTATCCTGAAAGACAATCCCGGCGCCGCAATTATCGGCGAGGTAAAATGTTCGCAAAAGCTCTACGACGACATTGCCAATCATGGCGGGCGCGCCATCATGTGGAAAGCCGGCCACTCGCTGATCAAGGGCAAGATGAAAGAGGAAAATGCCCTCCTTGCCGGCGAAATGAGCGGCCATATCTTTTTTGCGGATCGCTATTTCGGGTTTGACGACGCCATTTACGCATCATTGCGCCTTCTGGAGATTCTTTCGCAAACAGAACAGAAGCTATCCACACTTTTATCCGATGTCCCGGAGAGTTTTTCAACCCCCGAAATCAGACGAGACTGCCCCGACCACCGGAAATTCGGAATTGTGGAGTCAATTCGCAATTATTACAAAGAGGGCCATGACATTGTTGCCATCGACGGGGTACGGGTCAATTTCAGCGACGGCTGGGGGCTCATCAGGGCCTCCAACACACAGCCGGTGCTTGTTCTGCGCTTCGAGGCACAGACGCAGCCAAGGCTCGAAGCAATTCGTAAAGGAATGGAGTCTGTCTTGGAAAAGGCGCTAAATCAAGACAAAACTTTTTAACCCCGAGGCTGGACATGCAGGAAATCTTGCTGCTGATCGTTATCGTTTTGGCGCTGTTTTATATTCCCCGGCAGAGGGCAGGCAAAACAGCTACTCGCGCGGCCGCCCAACTCCCCGTACTTACCGGCTGGATGCGCCTGGCGATACTGGTTACCATTTTATGGCTTGCGGGTCTTGCGGCAATTATAGAGCCCTGGGACACGAACTTATTGTTATATCTGTACACCGGGATTGCCCCCGCCTTCATTTTCTGGGGAGGGGTCTGGGTATTTTCCGGATATAAAAAATATCGCCGTTGACCTGTTACAGGAGATTTATTTGGAAACGAATGTTTTTGACCGGCGCCTGTGGAAGCGTTTTTGGGAGATTGCCAAAATGTACTGGCTTTCCGCCGAAAAGTGGCGCGCAACGGGCGTACTTGTGCTTTTGCTTTTGCTGCTTTTTTCCTTTACAGCTTTAAATGTGACGTTGAATTTTGTCGGCAGGGATTTCATGACCGCCCTTTCGGAAAAAAATATTCCGGCGTTCAATAAAAATCTGCTTTTGTATCTTGGCATTTTTATTATCGCTACCCCGGTCAGCGTCTTTTACTCGTTTACCCGAAGAATCTTGAGCGTCAACTGGCGGCTTTGGCTCACCCGCCATTTTCTGGACAAGTACTTCCGGAACAGGGCCTATTATCACATCAAGGACAACCGGGAAATCGACAATCCCGACCAGCGCATCTCTCAGGACATCTCAGCGTTTACCGCAACAAGTCTCGAATTCCTGTCAATTATATTTTTTTCTATTGTTCAGTTGATCTCGTTTATCGGCATTCTCTGGGGGATTTCCATCAAGCTTGTCCTTATCCTTTTGGGCTATGCCGCCTTCGGCACGACGGTCACCTTTTTTTTCGGCAAGAAACTGGTAAATCTTAATTTCATGCAGCTTCGCAAAGAGGCGGACCTGCGGTATGGACTCGTGCACGTGCGCGACAACGCCGAATCAATCGCGTTTTACCGCGGGGAAGAACGGGAGCAGAATCAAGTCAAGGATCGTCTGCTCATCGCAATCAAAAACCTCCGTTTTCTGATCGGTTGGCAGCGAAACCTGGAATTTTTCACGAAGGGTTACGAGTACCTAATTTTGGTGCTGCCCGTTGTGGTGATGGCGCCTTTGTACTTTGCCGGGCAAATAAAATTCGGTGTCGTAACCCAGGCGGAAAGCGCTTTTGTCCAGGTTCTTGGCGCCCTTTCCATCATCGTCTCGCAGTTCGAACAGCTAACCGGTTTTGTCGCCGGCATCACCCGTCTGGAAACATTTTCCACGGCCATTGATGACAGCAGCTCGTCAAAAAGAGTCGAGGATGCTCCCCGCATCGCGGCGAAGGAAGAATCCCATCTGGAACTTCGGCGCGTTACCTTAAAAACTCCCGACGATAAAAAAACCCTCATCCGCGATCTTTCCGTGCGGGCCAGATCAGGAAAGGGTTTACTGATCACGGGAGTCAGCGGTGTCGGCAAAAGTTCGCTACTGCGGGCAGTAGCCGGCCTCTGGGAAACAGGCGAAGGGATGATCGAACGCCCGCCTTTTGACCAGATGCTGTTTTTGCCTCAACGTCCCTATATGGTTATCGGTTCGCTGCGGGAACAGCTTCTCTATCCCCACACGGAAAAAACAGTTGACGACGCAACCTTGATAAGCGCTTTGGAAAGGGTAAACCTTAAGGATCTGCCGGAGCGGGTCGGCGGGCTCGATGCGGAACTGGACTGGGGACAACTGCTGTCTCTGGGAGAACAGCAGCGCCTGGCCTTTGCCCGACTTTTACTGACCGCACCTCGCTATGCGCTCCTCGATGAAGCCACAAGCGCCCTCGACGAGGCCAATGAAGCCAATCTTTATCATGAACTGCAAAAAAGCGGGGCCACTTACATAAGCGTCGGCCATCGTTCCAGCCTTCTGGCGTTTCACGAACAGGTTCTGCAACTGCGGGGAAATGGTGAATGGCTATTCGACAGCAGGGATATCCTGAATAATCCCCATGGCGCGGCCATTCCCCCGCTGCTTACGGCAACATGAACCGCGGGAGGGACGAACTTTGTCGCGTCCACGGTGATTTTCAAAAAATGCCTGCCTCTATAAAATTACCGGTTATGCACGCATTTTCCATTGAAAGCATTGGGGAAACCTATTGAATAACAAGAGCGGCAATTGCAAAAGGCGCCGTTGCTGCTATCTTTTCTCAATAATTTCACCGCGGGCGCTGACAATGACTTGACGAAAGGGCACGACTGCTCCCGCCGCTGCCATGCCCTTCTTGACGATTCCGGGCAGACCCTGGCAGCAGGGAACCTCCATGGTCAGCACGGTAACGCTTTTAATGCCTGCCGTTTTAAATATTTCCGCGAATTTACGGACGTAGGCCTCCGCGTCGTCGAATTTCGGGCATCCCAACATGACGGCTTTCCCCTGGAGAAAGTCACGGTGGAAATTGGGATAGGCAACGGGGGTGCAGTCCGCCGCCACCAGCAGATCGGCCCCTT
The DNA here is from genome assembly GCA_019429105.1 of Syntrophobacterales bacterium. Classification (NCBI taxonomy): domain Bacteria; kingdom Pseudomonadati; phylum Thermodesulfobacteriota; class Syntrophobacteria; order Syntrophobacterales; species Syntrophobacterales bacterium. Next base: position 28,107 of record JAHYJE010000028.1, on the reverse strand, counting down.
GCAAAAAGGGGGCGGTGGGAGGAACGAGGGATATCTGCACCGGCCAGTGAGTAAGCGCCGAGGCGGAGCTTGCCTGCAAACGGGGTTTGTTCGCCTCCGCACAGGACGTTGCCCGCGGGAAGCTCTGAATCTGGGAGGAGGGACAGCCGCAGGCCATCGTGAGCGGCTCGCCGCTGGCGGGGAGTCGCTTCCCCTCCAGATGCTCCACTACCGCCGTTTCATCAAAATCCTCCGCCTCCCGCTCGACGATTGTGAGCGCACCCTGGGGACACTCCCCGAGGCAGGCGCCCAGTCCATCGCAATATTTTTCCGCGGAAAGCCGGGCCTTGCCGTCCACTATGGCGATCGCCCCTTCCGCGCAGGAGGGTACGCACTGACCGCAGCCATTGCATTTTTCTTCATCAATCTGGATGATTTTCCTCGTTATCTTCATGTATGTCTCCTCTCAATGTTAGTGTTGCGACGCCATGCCAATATTCTTCAAGAGCATCTCTTTGGCCAGTTTGCGACCACTTGCCGTCAAAAATGCCGTCTCGATAATCGAAATAAGTTTTTCTTCACCGGTTTTTTCCGCCTGTTTATTTTCTTCCATATTCACAATAAGATCGGCATCATAGACTGCCTTGAAGTTAGTCGTTTCTTCCGGGCGCGGATGATGGTGATGGCCGACAATGTCGCACACCTCCGCGATGATCTCCTCCCCTGCCCCCAGTCTAACCAGGATTTCCCGGGCGATGGGCGGCCCTTCCTCCTCCTGATGGTGGGCGGCGGTACTGCTGTATTTCCGTTCAGCCTCGTGAATGCCGATATCGTGGAGATAGGCGGCGCAAAGGATCACCATCAGATCGCCCTTCTCCTGCCTGCCGATCTGCTCCGCATAGCGCGCCACCCTGGTGGCATGCCCAATTCGTTTGAAGTCCTGTTTGAAGTAGCGTTTCATTTCCAGGGCAGCCCTGTCCTTGAGCAGTTCCTTGCGCTGTGCCAGCAGTTCCGGCGGCAGTTGACCGAGGCACTGGCTGGCGTGCGGGCAATAGGCGGCGCAGCCGAAGTCCATTTTGGGATTTACCATCGTCTGCCCGCAGTTTTTGCATTTACGGGTGGATTCATCCTTGAAGAATTCAATCGGGTGGCCGCAGTGGGTACAGGGAAACTCGAAGATAGCCCCCGGTTTCCAGTAACGAGTATCTTGTCCCGGACATTGCATGGTTATGCCTCCATAAATATTTTTCCCAAAACTTGATTGCACTATACATGAAAAAAATCCATAAGCCTTGACTTAAGTCAAAAGCGAGTGTTAATTTGCGTTCGAATGGAACTGGAAAAAACATGGAAATCATAAACCAGATTGCTTCTGTCCCGCTGTTTGAAGGCCTGCCCGTTGAGCAACTTCAGGATTTAGCACGGATAATGGCAGCGAAATCAATCAAACGAGGCCAGGTGATTTTTTCCGAGGGTGACGAGGCCGAGGGTTTCTACGTAATCGTTTCGGGCCGGGTAAAAATATTTAAACTCTCCCCCGACGGTAAAGAGCAGATTCTCCACATAAGCTCCCAGGGCGAACCCTTCGGGGAGGTTCCTGTGTTTGCCGGCGAGCGTTTCCCCGCGTATGCAGAGGCCATGGAAGACAGCCATACCTTCTTTTTTCCCCGCCCCGCCTTTGTAAATCTGATCAAAAAAAATCCGGCGCTGGCTCTCAATATGATGGCCTTATTGGCCCGCCGCCTGCGCCTCTTTGCCGGCATGATCGAAAGTCTTTCCCTTAAGGAGGTGCCGGGGAGGCTGGCCGCGCATTTTCTCTTTTTGAGCGACCAAAAAGAGGGCGCCCCCGAGTTGACGCTTGATATCTCCAAAAACCAGCTTGCCAGCCTGCTGGGCACGATTCCCGAAACCCTTTCACGGATTCTTGCCCGCATGAGCAACGAAGGGCTGATTGCAATCAGGGAAGCGCGTCAAGTCCAAATTCTGAACCGCGCCGGGCTGAAAAAACTGGCAGAAGGAGAAAAACGGCTGTCCTGAGTACTGAATAATTACTGCAAAATATATCTTGACAAGCAAAAAGAGCCCCCATATATTCCAAGCGTCAAACAGCAAAGCCTGATCAATCTAAGCATTGGATAGCATTGATTTAGACATGCCGGCAAGAAGCTGTAAAACTTGCGTGTTTGCCGATGTGCCGATTGATTGCAAATTGAGCAAAAACATATAAGGAGCGTTGTTATGGGAGATAGAATTATTTACCTGGATCATGCTGCAACCACCTATGTAAAGCCGGAAGTATTTGATGCCATGAAGCCGTATTTTTGCGAACATTTTGGCAATGCCTCTTCAATATACAGTTTAGGCCGAGCGACCAAAGACGCCATCGAAGCGGCCCGAGAGAAAGTGGCCCGGGCCATCGGTGCGCAGGCAAGAGAAATATATTTTACCGGCTCGGGCAGTGAGGCCGACAACTGGGCGTTGAAGGGCATTGCTGCCGCCCATAAGAAAAAAGGCAAGCATATTATCACTTCCGCAATCGAACACGCGGCGATCTTGAATTCATGCAAATATTTGGAAGAAGAGGGTTTCGAGGTAACATATCTGCCGGTTGACCGGGATGGGCTGGTATCCCTGGAGCAGGTTAAAAATGCCATTAAAGGTACTACCATTCTTATCAGCATAATGTTCGCCAATAATGAGATCGGCACTATCGAGCCAATCGCGGAGATCGGCGCCCTGGCAAGAGAAAATGGCGTTTTATTCCACACAGATGCCGTTCAGGCAGTAGGCAATATCCCTATTGATGTCGAGAAGATGAATATCGACCTGTTGTCGTTGTCCGGTCATAAGTTCTACGGGCCTAAAGGAACAGGGGTTCTCTATATTCGCAAGGGCGTCCGGATTTCCTCCTTTATCCATGGCGGGCACCAGGAAAGAGGGAAAAGGGCCAGCACGGAAAATATTCCCGGCATTGTTGGCTTGGGAAAAGCAATTGAATTGGCGACAGAAAATGTTGCTGAATATAATAAAAAACTGGTTAATCTAAGGGAAAAGACGATTGAAGGGCTTATGGCCAGTGTGCCGCATATCAAACTTAATGGACACAGAGATAGCCGATTGCCCGGCAATGTAAATATTTCGTTTCGGTACATTGAGGGAGAGTCACTGCTGCTGATGCTGGATATGAAGGGTGTCTGCGGGTCAAGCGGCTCTGCCTGCGCCTCCGGTTCATTAGACCCCTCACATGTGCTTTTGGCTATCGGCCTTCCCCATGAAATAGCCCATGGTTCCCTGAGGCTGACCTTCGGAGAAGAAAACACCGAGGAAGATGTCGCTTATTTACTGGCGGAGATCCCTAAAATTGTCGCCAGGCTGAGAGAAATGTCTCCCCTGTATGAGGCAGTCAAAGGCAAAGAAAGCGCGCAAAAGTTTTAAAAAACAGAGTAAAACGAGGTAAATAAAATGTACAGTGCAAAGGTCATGGATCATTTTACAAATCCAAGAAATGTCGGAGAAATTGCAGATGCGAGCGGCATAGGCCAGGTGGGCAATCCCAAATGCGGCGATATAATGAAAATGTATCTGAAGATCGAGAACAACATTATCGTTGATGCCAAATTCAAGACCTTTGGCTGCGGCGCCGCTGTCGCCACAAGCAGTATGGCGACCGAGCTGGTAAAGGGCAAGACCGTTGATGAAGCCATGAAAATAACAAACTTGGCCGTCGCCGAGGCGCTGGACGGTCTGCCGCAGGTAAAGATGCACTGCTCAAATCTCGCGCAGGAAGCGATTGCGGCGGCGCTTGAGGATTATCGAATAAAGAGCGGTTTTCCGCCCAATGAAAGCATTGCCTGTAAAGGGTGCTGCAATAAGTGCAACCAGACCCATGGGAGCGCTGAAATTTTTGACGACTAAGGCATCTTGAAGCGTTTTGGCGTGGATTGATTTGCTTACAGGGAGGCATGATGATGAGCGGTGACTTGAAGCAGGCAATCGGCAAGTTTTTGGAGACACAAGTTGAAGTCTGGGGTGTTGCTTCAGCAGAACGGTTTGCCGCTGCCCCGGAGGCGCACCATCCGGCGCGCATCTGCCGCAACGCAGCAACGGTTATTGTCTTCGGCTTCGCCATGCCGCAGGGCATACTGAGTTCGCCTGATTATCACCTTTATGCACTGCACCGCTGCTATCACAGCACCTATAAACGTCTTGACGACATATCCCTGGCCCTTTGCAATTATATCGAAGCCCAGGGCAAATTCCTCGCCGTTCCCGTTCCGAGCTATGCCCCGCTGGTCTTTCATAAGCTTGAACCCTGGGGCATGCTGTCTTTGAAACATGCCGCGGTAAATGCCGGCCTGGGGAGCTTTGGCCGCAGCGGCCAGACCTATCATCCGCAATACGGCTCGCGCTTGCGGTTCGCCGCCGTCGTCACCGATGCGGAAATAGAAGCCGATCCGATGCTGGCGCCCGATCCCTGCCCTCCCCAATGCACGGCTTGCGCCAAATCTTGTCCCGCCCAAGCTTTTGACGAAAACGGCCGGTTTCACAAAATGACCTGCCTTGGCTACGCGATCAAGCATGCCATTTATCCCCTGGCCCTGCAAACCAGGGAAGGATTGGAAAAAATTGAACGGGTTATCAACACGGCCGGCGACAACTACTGGATTGCCTGTGCTGAATGCATCAAGGTTTGTCCTTTAAACAGCGGACATAACGGGTAACCGCAAACCTCTTTTACCTCATCCATCTTTGGGGGCTGCTTGCTGAAGATAAAACAGTTTCGTTACGGCGCCGACAACCTCGGCTATCTGGTTTACGGAGAAGCACAAGCCATGGCCGTGGACGGCGGGGCGGCAGACGCAATCATTGCATTCGTCGCTAAACACGGTCTTTCTCTGCAGCATGTCGTAAATACCCATACTCATCAGGATCATACGTGCGGCAATGTCGCCCTGCTGAAGGGGTCGCAGGCGCGTCTTTTGACCGGCGATGACCTTCGCGGCGAGAATATTGAACTTGATCGTCAGAAGATCCGAATCATCCCTACGCCGGGACATACCAATGATTCTCGTTGTTTTTACACCGGCAGCGCCCTGATTTCCGGCGACACTCTCTTTAACGGCACTATCGGCAACTGTTTTTCCGGCGATCTGAAGGGATTCTACAACTCAATCCTGAGGCTGAAAGAGCTTCCGGAAGCGACGGTCGTTTACGCCGGCCACGATTATGTCCGCGATTCCCTGGCCTTCGCCAAGTACCTCGAACCGGGAAACCAGGCAGGCGACGACTTCCTGCGGCGTTACGACCCGGAACATGTCTTTTCCACTCTGGCCGATGAGAAAAACATCAATCCCTATTTCCGTTTCAATGAACCGGATATCATTGCTCTTTTGGCGAAGCGGAAGCTTCCCCGGGAGACACAGTGGGAACGCTGGCAATCGCTTATGAGCATCGAATAAAGGAGAATTCGCAATGAAATTTCGCTTTGCGCACAACAATTTCAACGTCCTTGATCTGGAGAAAAGCGTCAATTTCTATAAGGAGGCGCTGAATCTGACCGAGGTCCGCAGAAAGGCGCCCGCCGACGGCAGCTTCATCCTCGTTTTTTTGGGCGACGGCGAGACTGGACACCAACTGGAACTCACCTGGCTTCGAGACCGGAAGGAACCGTATAACCTCGGCGACAACGAGTTTCACCTGGCACTGATCGTGGACGACTTTGCCGCAGCCCATGCCCTTCATCAGCAAATGGGCTGCATCTGTCACGAAAACCCCAATATGGGAATCTACTTTATCCACGACCCGGACGATTACTGGATCGAAATTCTTCCCCGGCGATAAGAGCGGATAATGGGGGAGGAAAACCCCTTCCGCTCTACTCTCTCTTTAATTATAATCAAGATCAATGAGGTGCATCTTTAATATGGAGCATGGTCTGACTCAGGAAAGAAGGGATTTTCTTGCCGCCGATTTCTGCAGGGGATTTATCAAATACTGCGGCTTGAAGGCGCTGAAGGTGGAGCAAGGGTTTTTCGAATCAGAGGTGGCGATCGGCGACCATCACCGCACCCAGGATAATTTTATCCATGCGGGGCTGATGGCTGCCATGGCCGATCATACAGCCGGCTATTCCGCTTTCACGACAGTTACCGAAAACTTCAGAATCTTGACGATCGAGTTCAAAATCAATTTGCTGAAACCCGCATTTGGAAATGTTATTCGCTGCCGTTCGCAGGTAATCAGCCAAGGGAAAAGAATCATCGTTTCCGAATCTGATGTTTACGACGTCCGGGTGAGCGGTGAAAAATTGGTCGCCAAAGCCGTGGTGACGCTGATGGCAGTTCCGGCGGAACGTCTGAGGCAGGAAAAGGGGACCGGTTAAAAGTAAAAAGTAAAAGGGGATTTATTATTGCATGACAAAATCATTAGAACGGACGGCGAAAATGACTGTTGCCTCTCAATACGGCCATTGTTGAAGCGAATAGGGATTTTCAACTCAAGCCGTCCGAAACGAAATTCAACAAAAATGCCGGTGAACCGGTAAATTGGCTGTAAACTGAGATGGAAGAGAAAAAGGTTGTCTTTGGTCAAGGGAATATCCGTCTTGAGGGTCTCTATGCCAACTCGGGTGGAGCTATTGGAGCGGTAATCTCACACCCTCATTCTTTGATGGGAGGTGACATGGACAATCCCATTGTGAAGACGCTTGCTGAAACCTTTTTTGCCGCTGGTATTTCAACACTTCGTTTCAATTTCCGGGGAGCAGGAAAGAGCTCCGGATCTTTTGATGACGGGCGGGGAGAGCAGTATGATGTCCTGGCGGCTATCTCCTTTATGGAGGACCAGGGGATTACGGAGATCCTGCCTGCCGGCTATTCATTCGGGGCATGGGTGAATGCCGAAATGCTCGGCAGCAGAAACTTGCTTCCGGCACTTTTTGTTTCACCGCCGATCAATCTCTTCGATTTTGACTTTCAGACATTGCGGGGGAAAGTGGGCCTTGTTGTCTGCGGGGATCACGATCCGTACTGTTCAGTAGAGAGGATAAAAAATGTTGAGGCTGAGCTTGCCTGCCGCTTGGAGATCATCCCCGGCGCAGATCATTTCTTCCAGTCGCGAGTAGAAGAGCTTGCCGTATGCATCAAAGACTTTGCAATGAAAACACTAAAGTTCGGAACTGCTTGAAATAATATTTTATGGATGATGTTCAAATGGAACTGTCTTTGAATACCCAGAAACGCCTGTCGATTTAACACCATGTGTTGTGATAAATTTTACTTGACGTACAAGGCCGCTCCCCCTATCGCACGATTTTCGTAAAAACAAGGTCTTATCAATCAGCTTCTGCCGAATATCCGGTCTCAGCCTGAGGCATGACCCGCAGCGAACCTCTCCTGATCTCTCACCGCTGATTGCCCAGGCCTTTCATCCTCCGCCAGAGGGTTGATCGGCTGACACCGAGGAGTTTGGCGGCTTCCGTTTTCCTGCCGCGGGCAGTGGCGAGCGCCTGCCGAATCGTCTCTACCCCCATGGCGCCTGCGCCGACCGCAAAGGGTTCAACCATCTCATCCTCCCGCATCATCTGGAGTACCAGATCGACCTGAACCGTCTCCTGCCTGCAGACGGCAACAATGCGTTCGATCGTATTCTGAAGTTCGCGGACGTTGCCCGGCCAGGGGTGCCGGAAGAAGACCTCCATGGCCGCCCGGCTGAACCGGAGATGGCGATTGAGCTGGGCGGCATGTTTCGCCAGAAAGCTTCGGGCAAATGGGACGATATCCTCGGGCCTTTCCCGAAGCGGCGGCAGGTGGAGACGCAGTACATTCAGCCGGTAGTAAAGATCGGCGCGGAATCGGCTGGCGCCGACCAGTTCCTTGAGGTTTTTGTTGGTCGCGGCGATCAGGCGAATATCGACCGGCAGAACCCGATCGCTGCCAAGACGCATCACTTTTCGCTCCTGAATTACCCGCAGCAGCTTGCTCTGAAGAGAGTAGTCCATTTCGGCGATCTCGTCGAGGAGGAGGGTCCCTCCGTGGGCGATCTCAAGCAATCCCGGTTTTCCCTTCTGGCTTGCCCCGGTAAACGCGCCCCCGACATAACCGAACAGCTCGCTCTCTAAGATTTGGGCGGGAAGGGCTGCGCAGTTGATCGCGACGAACGGTTGATGGCCGCGTTTACTCGCGTTGTGGATACTCTGGGAGAAAACCTCTTTTCCGGTGCCCGTCTCTCCGGAGATCAGGATGGAGGCGTCCGCCGCTGCAAACTGTTCGGCGACCGCCACGCAGTGGCGCATCTGACGGCTGGCGCCGATTATATCCGCGAAGGTGAAGACGGCGGTATGCTCCTCCGCATAGATCTTCTTGCGGATATTCGCTTCCCACTGCTGGATGTTGCCGGTATCCTGAAAGGTCGCCACGGCGCCGATCGTTTTTCCGCTGACTCGGATCGGCACCTTGTTGCACAGGATTTGGACCCTTCCGACGTCGATGACCTGGCCGAGTTCCTCCTTTCCTGTGGCAAGAAGTCGCTCCAGCTTCAACTGCGGCAGGCTCTCCTGGATTTTTCGGCCGATTGCCCGCTTGCCATCGGTTCGGGTGATCCGTTCCGCTTCCGGATTGAACGTAACGACCTGGCGCTCCTGATCGATCGAGATGATCCCCTCATAGGCGTAGTCCAGAACGGTTTGGAAAAGCGTGCCTTTGACCTTTTCGATCCGCCTGGCCTCGGCGATACGCTCGGCCTCGAGAGCGGCCTGGATGATCCCTTCGGCGCCGCTGCGGATCATGACGCAGGGGCGGTTGTGCCTCCTTCCGGTCTGCGTCGTGATGACGCCGCCGATGACGATATCCGCCCCCTCTCGGAAGGCCTTGATAACATTGGCCTCCGCCTCGAATTCACTGTGGATGATATAGCACCTCAGGTCGATATCGAGGATCGTTCCCAGACAGTCGATCCCCATGATCATCGACGGAAAGGCGATGACGGCTATCCGACGGCCGTGGCGCCTGGCTTCCTCCAGTGCGCGGATCATGTCCAGCCCCGTAATCGGCACCTCCACCACCGTCAGACCCAGCCGCGCCTCTTTGATGGCGTCGGCCGTTCCCCCGCGGCTGATTACAATCTCTACGCCTTGCCGGGCGAGTATCCGGGCCTTGCGCACCCCGGCGCTCAGCAGCCCCTGTTCAAGCAAAATCTCGGGATGGGTTTCGGCAAGCGTGGCCCTTGCGGTGGTCAGCATCTCTTCATCGGGTGCCAGGAAGGCGATGTTCGGCACGGCTCCTCCTCAATCGTGATGAAACATTTTGCAACAAAATAAACCTTTTTTTGTTGCAATACAAGAAAACTTCCACCGGCGGGGCAAATTTTATTGCCCACGATAGTTTTTTTGTCCGCAACAGGCGAAAATAGCGCAGCTTACAATTTAATTTTTTTCTTCAAAATAAGTAACTTGAATGGATGACAGGCTCATCGTGTTATATTGCTTTTAGCCGTTGGCATTATCTTTGCGGTTGTGATGATGTCTGTGCGCTATCGGTGATAGTCATGCACAACGCCCTTTCCTCAGGGGGAGGGAAATTATCGTCTGACAACGTCAGGAGGAAAATCTGTGCACGCCGTTGAGAAAATTCTGGCCCGGGCCGCCGGAAAAGAGCGGGTAATCGCCGGTGAAATCGTCAATTGTACAGTCGATCTTGCCGGCATCAACGATCTCTACCTGCAAACGCTTCGATCGTTTGCCGAAATGGGCGGCAAGAGGGTCTTTGCCCCCGACCGGGTAGTGATGTTTCTGGATCATTTCGCCCCCGCTTCGACAATCATCCAGGCCGACAACCAGAAGCAGTTCCGTCAGTTCTGCCGCGAGCAGCGGATCGATCTCTTGATGGATATCGATCAGGGAGTCTGCCACCAGATCCTGGCGGACAGAGGGCTGGTTCGTCCGGGCATGCTGCTGGTCGTCACCGACTCCCACACCACTACCCATGGGGCATTCGGCGCCTTCGGGACCGGCGTAGGCGCCACCGATCTGGCCATCATTCTAATGACGGGACAGCTCTGGTTCCGTGTGCCGGAAGTGATCCGCATTAATCTGGAAGGGGTAACGGGCAAGGGGGTTGCCGCGAAGGATATCATCCTCAAGGTGATCGGAACACTGGGCGCCGATTACGGCGTCTATCGCGCCATTGAGTTTACTGGTCCGCTGCTGGACAGGCTCGGTGTATCGGAGCGGATGACCCTCTGCAACATGACGACGGAGCTGGGGGCCAAAACGGCCTACATTCAGCCCGACCGGATTACCTTCGATTTCCTGCAAAGCCATGGGGATACGGCTTTTCCCCTGGCGACCACCGATCCCGGCTACGACTATGCCGCGGAACATACCTTCGACGTCACCGGCCTCCGGCCGCAGGTGGCGGCGCCCCACAGCGTGGACAATGTCACCGACATCGCCGAATATCTGGGGCGACCGATCGACCAGGCCTATCTCGGTACCTGTACCGGCGGCAGGGTGGAGGATATTGCCGTAGCCGCCCGGATCCTCCAGGGAAAGCGCATCCATTCCCGGACGCGCTTCGTCGTTGTTCCCGCCTCCAAAAAGGTCTTGCTGGAGGCGATGGCAAAAGGGTATATTCAAACGTTGGTCGAGGCCGGCGCAACCCTCGTTACCCCGAGCTGCGCCGCCTGCCTGGGAACGCATCAGGGGGTATTGGCCGCAGGCGAAACCTGCATCACCGCGTCAAGCCGGAACTTTCCGGGCCGTATGGGAGATGCGGCGGCTGAAATCTTCGTCGCCTCACCGGCCTCGGTAGCCGCGGCAGCGCTGGAGGGCAAGATCGCCGATCCGGCACAATACCTGCTTTAGCGGCAGTGGCTCTGATAACAGCCTACGTAGTAAGGAGGAGAAAGGGTGGCGAACAATCGTGAGGACAAAGCGCTTGCATCAGGGGGGCGGGCATGACTGGAATCATCAGGGGCAAGGCATTCGTTTACGGCGCCAATATCGACACGGATCAGATTTATCCCGGCGGCTACCTCGACCTTACCGATCCCGAGCGGGTCGCTGAACACACCCTGGAGCGGGTTGACCCCGACTTTGTCCGTGAGGTCAAACCGGGAGACATGATCGTTGCCGACGCAAATTTTGGTTGCGGCTCCAGCCGCGAACATGCCGCAGTGGCGCTGAAGGCGTCCGGCATTGCGGCGGTGCTCGCCGAATCTTTCGCCCGCATCTTCTATCGCAACGCAATCAATCTGGGGCTGCCGCTGCTGGTATGTCCCGGCATTGCCTCCCTGGTGAAACGGCACGATCTGTTGAGCGTGGATCCGGTGGTGGGTACGGTGATCAATCTGACAACCGGCGCTACTGCCACGGCTCAGCCTCTTTCTGCATATGTATCCGCCATCCTCATGCATGGTGGTGTCAAGCCGATGATCAGAAGGAAGATGGGCCTCCTCTCGCCGGCGGACGGGACGGCCCGTGTTGACACATGACGGCAAGACGACGTCCGTAAAGACAAAGAACGAGTTTTTCACGAAGCAGGGGAAGCATATCAATGTTCCGGTATCGGGCAGGAACCGATGGTCGCCATGGCCGCCCGTAGCCGGAAGGAAATGGTCACGCGCGGATGACTGCTCCGGGCAGCGCATCCGGGAAATTAAACCTTCAACCACTATAAGGAGGAAAGAGATGAAGAAAATTGCCATCGGTTGTATCGTCCTGTTTGCGCTGCTCGCGGTTGCCCTGACCGGCAGCGTCGGTGCAGCGGGGTATCCCGAAAAACCCCTTACCTACATCATCAGTTTCAATCCCGGCGGAGAGTCTGACATCACCGCCCGGATCCAGGAGCAGGCGCTGAAGAAGCACTTCGGCCAGAACGTCGTCATCACTTACAAGATCGGCGGCGGCGGCTCCATCGGCTGGGCGGAGATGCTCCGCAGCAAACCCGACGGCTACACCATCGCCGGTCACAACCTGCCCCACATCATCCTGCAGCCGCTCGAGAGGGGTAAAGCCGGCTACAATACCCTGGACCTCAAGAGCATTTATTTCTTCGAGAGCACCCCCGATCTGCTGGTTGTCCGGCAGGACAGTCCATTCAAGACCCTCAAGGATTTCATAGACTACGTCAAGAAACAGCCCGCGGGCGTCGTGACCATCGGCGGCAGCGGCTCCTCGACGGCCAACGACTTGGGAACGGCGATGCTGAACAAGACCGCGGGAATCAAGCTGACCTACATTCCCTTCGGCGGCACCGGCTCCGCCGTTCCTGCGCTCTTGGGCGGCCACGTGACGGCGCTGATGACCTACTCCACGATGGGGGTTCAGTACGCCGGCAAGTTCCGCGCGCTGGCGATCGCCTCCGAAGAGCGGATGGCCGTCCTGAAGGATGTTCCGACCTTCAAGGAATTGGGATATGACGTTGTCGAAGGGGCCTATCGGGGAGTCGCCGCGCCTGCGGGGACACCGGACGAGATAGTCAACAAGCTGGCAAGTGTCTTCGAGAAGGTGATGAAGGACCCGGAGGTGCAGAAGAAGATGGACCAGAACGGGTTCAAGACCGAATTCTTGGGACCCGAGGCCTCACTGGCCCTGGTGAAGAAGAAGATGGTCGAATACGAGGCCATCATGAAGGATTTGGGGCGGCTGAAGAAGTAGCTCTATTGCGGCGGTTTGTGGCGGACGTCGGTTCTGTCGGAGCCGATGTCTGCCCGTTGCCGAAACGGGGGGTTGTCTATGTTTGAATATATCCTGATCGGGTTGCACAATCTCTTTACGGTACAGAACTTCCTGCTGGTCATCGCCGGGACGGTTGCGGGGATGACCATGGGCGCGCTGCCGGGACTGACGGCGACGATGGCCGTGGCGCTTCTCGTCCCCTTCACCTATTCGATGAGCCCAATCGCGGGACTCGTGACACTGGGCGCGATCTACATGGGTTGCATCTACGGGGGCGCCTTCAGCGCGATTCTGATCAACACGCCGGGAACGCCCAGCTCCATCGGCACCACTTTCGACGGCTACCCGATGGCCCGGCAGGGCCGTGGCGAAGAGGCGATCATCGGGGCCACGGTCGGCTCCGCGATCGGAGGCCTCTTCGGCGTCGTCTGCCTGATTTTTCTCAGCCCACCGCTGGCGGACATCGCACTGAAATTCGGCCCGGCCGAATACTTCTGGGTGGGGGTGTTCGGCATCACGATCATCTCCAGCCTCTCCGCCGGGGCGTTTCTGAAGGGGATCACCGGCGCCGCCTTCGGCGTCCTCATCTCCACGATCGGCATCGCCCCGATTGGCGGCGACGTGCGGTACACCTTCGGCATGACCTCGATGCAGGGAGGTGTGGAACTCATCGTGATCCTGATCGGCCTTTTCTGCATCCCCGAGCTGATCAACCTGGTCCTCCAGGGCGAATCCCACAAGGAGCGGGTCGAATACAAACGGACCAAGGGGGTCCTCTGGAAGACGACCCGCCACGTTTTCTCCATGCCAGGAAATCTGATCCGTTCCTCGATTATTGGCACGATCGTCGGCATCCTGCCGGGGGCCGGAGGTAACATTGCCAACCTCGTCTCCTACAACGAGGCGAAGCGGGCCTCCAAGACCCCGGAGAAGTTCGGCACGGGAATCATCGACGGGGTCGTTGCAACGGAAGCGGCCAATAACGCCGTCGTCGGCGGCGGGATGATCCCGCTGGTGACGCTGGGCATCCCCGGGGCGCCGCCGGATGCGATCATCTACGGTGTCCTGATGCTCCAGGGTCTCCGGCCGGGGCCGGAGCTCTTTTCCCAGCAGGCGGACATCACCTACACCTTCATGCTGGCGGTGGGGCTGTCGGCGATCGTGATGGTCCCGGTCGGCATCTACGGCGGCCGGCTCCTGTCCCGGTTCGTCTCGACGCTGTCAACCCGATACCTGGTGCCGGGGATCGCGATCCTGACGATCGTCGGCTCCTACGCGATCCGGAACAATTTCCTCGATGTGATCCTGATGCTGCTTTTTGGAGTCATCGGGTTTGGCATCCGGCGCCTGGGTTTCACCGGCCCCCCGATTGTCCTGGGGCTGATCCTGGGTCCGCTTATGGAAACCGGTCTCGTCCAGACCTATCTGTCGGGGAAAGCGTACGACTCCCCCTGGTTCGCGCTGTTCGTCAGCCCGATCTCCTGGATCCTGATCGCGATGTCCCTCTTCTCGTTTCTCTGGCCCTACTTCGGACCGATCAAGACACGGCTGCAGGGCAATGGGATTTCCAAGAAGTAGCTGCGGTAAATTAGCAAGGAGGTTTTACGATGGGTGCAACATTTCGGGATCGCTTGGGATCGGCGCTGATGCTGATATTCATCGCGGTGCTTTGGGTCCAGCGGGACTATACAACCCCCTTCGGCGGCATCTTTCCCGACCGGATCATGCTGCTGATGGCGGCTTTCGTTATCCTGGCACTGATCCTGTCGTTCACCCGGTACCGAGTGATCAAGGACAAGGAAGAGACGGAGCCTGAGGGAAACCGCTGGGGTAACGTGGCCGTCGTCATTGCGATCATGTTGGCGTGGGTTTTATCTCTCCGCTACCTTGGATTCGCGCTGACGAGTGCGGTGTGCTTCACGTCCATTGCCTGGTACATCAGCGGGGAACGAAAGAATTGGCGGACGATTGTCAAGGCGGCGGCCGTGGCGCTGATTATTACCTTTCTGATTGTTTACATCTTCGGCCGCCTGCTGCAGGTTCCCATTCCTTCCGGGGATATCTTTGATTGAGAAAGCAAGGAGAACACCATGCGTATTACAGAAATAAGAACCGAATTGCTGCGGATGCCGCTGCCGCGGCCGATGCAGGCAGCCTCCTCCAGCGGGAAAAAGGGCGGTCCGGTCAGCAACGTCAACATGCCGGTCGTCTTCATTACCACCGAAGACGGGACAACGGGAGTAGGATACTCCTGGAGCCTTTTGGGCGGCGACACCGCCACTCGCTGCATTCTGAAGGACGATCTTGCGCCGCTGTTGATCGATGAGGATGCCCTCGATCATGAACGGCTGTGGCACAAGCTCTACAGGCGAATGCAGACGGGGGGCAGGCGCGGCCTGGTCACCCAGGCCCAGGCCGCGGTCGATCTGGCCCTGTGGGACATCAAGGGGAAGATCGCCGGTTTGCCGGTTTACAAGCTGCTGGGCGGCCGTCGGGAAAGCGCGCCGGTCTATTACTCCGACGGCGGATGGCTCTATATGAGCGTATCCGAAATGGTCGCAGCGTTCGAGGAATACCTGAGCCAGGGGATGTTCGGCGTCAAGATGAAGATTGGTCATCCCGATTACCGGACTGACATCCAGCGGGTCCGGGAGGTTCGCAAGGCACTGGGTGACCAGGTCTGGATCGCCGTTGACGCGAACCAGAAATGGGACTACCCGACGGCCGTGCGGATCGGTCGCGAACTGGAACAGCTCGAAATCGCGTGGTTTGAGGAACCGCTTTTGTGCGAGGATATTCCTGGCCACGCCCGGCTCGCGGCGGAACTGGACATCCCCATCGCGATGGGAGAAACGCTGGGGTCGCGTTATGAATTCGCCGCCTATCTGCGGGCCGAGGCGGCGGACATCCTGCAGCCGGACATCATCCGGATCGGCGGCATTACCGAAATGGTCAAGGTGGCGACGATGGCCGATGTCGCCAATTTGCCTCTGGAGCCTCATCACATGATGGAAAGCGCGATCCAGGTGGCCTGCGGCGTTATGGAAACGGGCTCGATCGAATACATGCCGTGGGTGGCCGCCGCGTTTTCCGAACCCGTGCAGATTAAAAACGGCCTGATGATGCCGCCGCAGAAGCCGGGGCTGGGTCTGGAGATCCCCGAGGAAACCATCCGCCGTTTCCGGGTGGCGTGACCTCCCGTCCGTCGAAGGGGTCGCGCAAACGCAGGCGCGGGAAACCAATTGCCGTGGGCATACGCTCTGCACCGACGGACAGACGGAAAAAGGGAAACGCGCGCGGCCCCAATACCGGATGGATATGACTGCCACCGTTGCGGCAATGTCCGCAAAACATGGAGAGATGAACGTGGAACGCAACTGGACAGAGATACTGAACGGACCCGCCTTCGGCGAAGCGATCTTCGACCTCGTACGCCGGACGGCGTGTGAACTACCCGAGGATATGGAGACGGCCCTGAAGCGGGCGTATGACGAAGAGGCGCCTGAGTCAACAGCGCGGGTCGTTCTGGCGACCTTTCTCGAAAACATGGCCCTGGCCCGGAAAAAACAGGCGCCGCTCTGCCAGGACACGGGGACGCCGCTCTTTTTCATCAACCATCCGGTGGGGCTCTCCCAGCGTGCCATGCGCCGGTTGTGCGAGAAGGCGGTGGCCCGGGCGACGCAAGAGCTGTTTCTACGGCACAACGCCGTGGATCCGGTAACCGGCGTCAACAGCGGAAACAACGTGGGTAACGGATTCCCGGGGGTCTTTTTCGAGGAGTGTGATGATGAGGCCATCTCCGTAGCGCTCATCCTCAAGGGCGGCGGCAGCGAGAATGTGGGACGGCAGTACAGCCTACCCGATGACGCCCTCAATGCGGGACGCGATCTGGAGGGGATTCGCCGGGTGGTACTGGACGCAGTTCGCCGTGCGGAAGGCAAGGGGTGTCCGCCGGGGATCTTGGGGATCTGCATCGGCGGCGACCGCGGCTCTGCCTATCTCCATTCGAAGCACCAGTTGCTGCGACCGCTGGGCGATGTGAATCCCGATCCGGCGCTGGCGGCTCTGGAAGAACTGATTCTCCGGGAGGCCAACACCCTGGGGATCGGCCCCCTGGGACTCGGCGGAAAAGCCACACTTCTGGGGGTCAAGATCGGCGCACTCCACCGGCTGCCCGCGTGCTACTTTGTCACCGTGACTTATATGTGTTGGGAAAACCGCCGACGGGCCATCCGGATTGAAGCCGACGGATCCTGTCGTTTTATCGGATGAGGCAGCCATGAGCAGAGATTTGACCATTCCCATTACGGAAGAACAGATAATGGAACTCCATGTCGGCGACGCCGTGGCGATTTCCGGAATTGCAACGACAGGCCGGGATGCGGCCCACAAATACCTGGTAGATCGTCTCATCGAAGGGAAGAAACCCCTGCCGACGGAAGATCAGCGGATCTTCGACGAGTTGAAGCAGATCTATCGCGGGGGGGCCATTTACCACAGCGGTCCGATCCTCCGCAACGATGCGGGGAAATGGAGCATCGTCTCTTCCGGACCGACGACAAGCATCCGCGACGAAATCTATGAAGACAAGGTGATCGCCGCCTTCGGCCTGCGGGTCATTATCGGCAAGGGCGGCATGGGTCCGCGGACACTTGCCGCCTGTAAGACCCACAGGGCCGTCTATGTACACGGCATAGGCGGGGCCGGTGTGACCAACGCCCGGGCGATTGTCGAAGTTCTCGACGTATTCAAGAAGGAGTTCGGCTTACCGGAGGCGCTCTGGAAGATACGGCTGGACCGTTTCCCAGGAATCGTCACGATGGATGCCCATGGTCGGAGCCTCCACGAAGAACTCGGAAAGGATTTCGACGAGCGGCTGGCAGCACTTCTGCGCGGCGGCTCGGAAGGCTGACTTATTGCCGCGGGCGGGAGAACCGACGGCGTAATTAGCAGCCCCCGGACATACAAACGATCAAGCCCGTGACTGCCGACGAGGTGCATCCGTCTGCAGCGGGTTTGATTAACCGCATGATCATACCGTAATATCACAAGCTAATTATTTCAAGCTACTGGATAATTGCAAATACCAATGTAAGAGACACTTCTCACCATTGAAATTAGAATATCCTCACCAACACCCGCCACCAAGATAGAACAAGGGGTTAACCGCTGCAGCTAAACCCTTGATTTTTATGGCGGTACTGGGATTGAATAGGCTATATATCGAATTATAATGACTACTGTTTTTAAATGTGCGACTTGCATGTATACCTAAATATATACCTACCGCAAAGACCCCGTTTTCGCCTAATTTTTTGCGGTGTTCACACCCTGTTCGCTACGAGAAGAACCGTACAAGCCGAACTGAATCGTGAAGTCGGTCGCTTCGACCACCGGCCGGATGTTTCGGTGCACTTTTTCCCGGTTGTGACGATGATCCCAACTGATTTTCCAGGCGGTGTAACCTTTCTTTGCCGGTCGGATGGCGTGGGCGTTGTCAAATCCCAGAATCATCCGGGTGTACCGGTCATGAAAACTCAGGGAATACCGGATGCCGTGTGGAATGTGCGGTTCTGTGTCCACCCACCACGCCTCAAACTTGGTCCAATAGCCGTTTTCCATGGGAAAGACTTCACCGTTCAGATTCAGCAGAGTGGCACTCCACGTAGGAGGCCCCTTCCCTGGCCGACTGCGTGTCGTAATATCGATAAGGGCCGACGCCGGCTGCGAGGGCAAGCCTTTTCCCGAGAGGTTTGGTGCGCGCCCAGAGCTACCGGGTGTGGCCGTCGCAATGATGCTGAAAATGGCCTACGTTGAGCCACGAGAAATTCACGGCCCAGTGTTCGTTCAGGCCATGCAGATATTGGACGGCCCAGGAATAGGATCGATCCCGCGAATCATCCTCCTGAACGACGCCGCCCAGGATGCGGATCTCCTGGGCAATGCTCTCATGATTGCCGAGGGGGCATGAACAGGAGGGCCAGAACGAAAAATAGGATTGCCGGCACCCGCATCAATAGAGCTACCCCCTGGAGAGATCAGTCAAAAGCCGACTCTTCGTAAATGGCCGTAAGGGCCTACCAACTGTTTTTCTGATCATCTTTATTCACCTTTATTTCCCCGAATTTAAAACGTGAACGATCCGGAGATCGCCCCAAAATCCTGTTCGTCCTTCTGGGTATCAAATTCCTTCGTTCGGTGAACATAGGCGTAGGTAATCTTGAATCGATGAATGATCATGCCAATTCCGCCGATCAGATCAGCGACGAACGGCTTTTTGTCGACGCTGTGGCTGCCCCGAAAGGTATTCCCGTCGAGCAGGATGTTCCGGGCAACGGCGTTTCCGTCAACGGCCAGGAAGACGTGGATGCCGAAACGATGGAACGGGCGGAAGAAACGGGGGTCTGCGTTGTCCACCGGGGCACTGCTGTCCGATCCCGGTCGGATCAGATAGGTCCCGAAATCGTTCGGGATGTTCCAGCCGAAGCGCATCTGTCCGCCCAGATTGACTCCGGTGTAGGCGTTTCCGACAGCGACTCCCATGTAGGGAATGCAGTCAAATCCGAGACCTCCTGAACTTCCGGATTTGAATGCTTTCCATTTGCGCTCGAAATAAAGGTTCAATAGGAGTTCGTCATGGAGCTGATGCGACCACCCTGTGGATTTGCCCGAATCCGTCCAGTTATGGATCTCCTGCTGGCAATCCTCAGCATAGGAATGGCGTCCGACGATGCCAAAATCAAATTCAAGGGTGTCCATTTGACGCTGGCTCTTACTGTGGAGCCCCAGTCCAAGATAGGTGATCCCGGCATAGGGTCGGTCGTCTAAGATCAGGTCGCTCCGTTCTTTGTCCTCCGGTGTGTAGATGTTCTGTCCCAATGAGACAGAAACCGAGCGCTGCTCTCCAGGATCGTTGACGAAAGGCATCCGTTCAATGAAAAGATGCATCCATGACGGCGCAATCACAATGTCGCGATAGTCCGAAAGATCCCGGGAAATCCAAGAGATTTTTGTCCCATGGGTGTAATAGTGGTCATTATTATCGAAGGCGAAGAGATCGTTTTCCAGGTAAATGGTCAGAGTGTCAGACTTCCTCGCTTCTTCGTCCCCGGCAACGGATAGACGTGGCAAGAGAAGAAGGATCAAAATCAAAGCGATCGCAGGAAACGATTTTGGCTTCATTTCATGTCAACTTTTCAAGTGACCGGATTTTATAATGTCATCCCCCGGTTCATGGAAAATGGAAAGGCCGGACACTGCTTATATAAGATACTCCCATCCCAAATGGTCGTCGTCATGTCTCTGGTTTTCCAGCATTTGTTTTTCAATCCCCAACCTGATTTCTTAGAAAGCCTTTTCATCGATTTCTCGAGGGATGGCCATCGGTCGGTCCCACCGGATCACAATTTTGCTGAACGGCTTGGGAATCAGGCAGCGATCCCACTGTGGAGGACCCATGCCCTGCTGATGGAGATATAAACGGGGATGATCGGCGCGCCGGATTGTTTCGCCATAACGATCAACCCCGGTTTCACGACGCTTATGGGTCCTTTCGGACCATCCATGACATGAACAGCAAAGGAGTGATCCCTCAGGTCATCCACCATTGCGGTCAGGGCTTGCTTTCCGTTGTGCGAGGAGGAACCTCGAACGGGTCGAAAGTTCATGCGGCCGAAAATATCGGTAACCAGATCCCCGTCGCGGCTTTTGCTGATCATGACGGACGGCCTGTAATGGCTGAACCGCCATCTGCTGCAATCCACGTGAGCTGATGTCTTCGAAGAAACTGCTCTTTTCGATGCCGCCGGCGGGAGCAATGCACTGCCTGGCAAAATCCTCTTCTTTCAGAACCTGCAGGAGGTGACGCCCTGAGTGGTGTTCTTCCAGATGGAAATACACCAAGATGTTCAGTTGATCCTCAAAAGACATCTTCAAGGGCCGGTTGCATCCCGACTCTAAAGGTGTGATGTCGGGAAATATGTTGTTGACAGGTGTCATAAGGTTGCTGTAGGACCTTCGCGTTTTCCCCGGTTTTCTGAAAATTAAAGTGTGGGTCATTAAATATCCTCCGTAATATCATGTAGTTATGGAAATAGACCCACTAAATGCTTGATTTGTCAAGCATTATTTTAATATTAATGCATGTTTTTTATCAAAAGCTGACGAAAATGGTACACAAAAACTTAACCGACTATGCAAAATCCTAACCGGACACCGCTGAGTTTCTTTTCCACAAGAGCAAGAAAGATCATCTTCATCGGCCAGAGTCAGTTTACCTCCTTCCTACATACCTCCGCCCAGCACCCTGTAGAGCGTGACCTGGTTGGCAACCCCGGCAAGGCGGAGGGCGATCAGGCCCTGCTGCGCGCCATAGAGGGAACGTTGCGCATCGAGGACGCCCAGGTAGCTGTCGATTCCCTTGGTATAGCGCGCCTGGGAGAGGCGGTAGGTTTCCGCAACGGCGGCTACCAGCGATTGCTGCGCCGCGATCTGCCGGTTCACCGTTCCCCGCACGGCCAGGGCGTCGGCCACTTCTCTGAAAGCCGCCTGGATCGCCTTTTCGTACTGGGCCACGGATATTTCCCTTTCCACTTTTGTGACCGCGTAGGCCGACCAGGTACGGGCATCAAAAATCGGAATGGCCATCAGCGGCGCAAAGCTCCACGTGCCCGAGCCGGATTGGAAGAGACCGGACAGATCGGCGCTTGCGGTGCCGACAGCGGTCGTCAGGGAGATGCGGGGAAAGAAAGCCGCACGGGCAGCGCCGATATTGGCGTTCGCCGCTTTGAGCCGATGTTCCGCAGCAAGCACATCCGGCCGGCGCAGGAGCCGTTCGGAGGAGAGGCCGGGAGAGATCTCTTTGGGGGGGCTAACGCTGCCCAACTCCGCAGGCAGGAGTGCTGGCGGCAGAGGAGATCCGACCAGAAGATTCAAGGCGTTTTCATCTTGCGCCGCCTGTTGGGTATAGCGGGCGACATCTCCCCTGGCCGCATCCACCTGGCTTTGCGCCCGACCGAGATCCAATTTGGACGCGAGCCCGACGTCATAACTTTTCCGGATCAATTGGTAGGAGGCCTCCTGCGTTTTCAGGGTGGAGGCCACCAGTTTGAGGGCTTCCCGATCGGCTGCCAGGGCGAGATACGCCTGTGCTACCGTGGACACCAACAAAATCTGTGCGCTACCGCGGGCCTCATCCGTGGCGAGGTACTCTTCCAGCGCACGGTCCTTCAGGCTACGGATGCGGCCGAAGAAATCGATTTCCCAGGAAGTAATGCCGAGATTGACTCCGTATCGTTCTGTGGTCCTCGCGCTTCCGGTGGGAGAAAGATCAGCCGGAACGCGTTCCTGGCTCCCGCTCCCGACCGTATTGACCGAAGGCAGAAGTTCGCCCCGCTGAATGCCGTAATACGCCCGCGCCCTCTCGACATTCAAGGCAGCAAGCCGCAGATCGCGGTTGTTGTTCAAGGCGGTTTCGATGATCTTTTGCAAGCGTTCATCGGTGAAGAACTCCCGCCACGGCAACCCCTCCGCCATCGGCGCGGATGCGGCGGACTTCGTTTCCTGATAGGCCGCGCCGGCCGGCCAATCGGCCGGGACGGGAGCGGCAGGCCGCGTGTATTCCGGGGCCAGCGTGCACCCCCCCAGAAGGGCGATGATCGCACCCACAAGAAGAAACCGGTTTATATTCATATCATCGATCCTCCGATGGATTTGTATCGTTTGTCTTGGATGCTTCACGCTTCCCCCGTTTTCCGAAGAGCTTTTCGATCACCACATAGAAAAGGGGTGCAAACAAGGTCACCAAAAAGGTGGCTGTGACCATCCCTCCCAGCACGGCGGTGCCGATCGCTTTTTGGGCGCCTGCGCCTGCTCCGGTCGCAAACGCCAGCGGCATCACGCCGAATCCGAACGCCAGCGAGGTCATGATAATGGGACGCAACCTTAATTTTGCCCCTTCCAGCGTTGCTTCGATCAACCCCATTCCTTCATCCACCCGCGCCTTTGCGAACTGGACGATCAGGATGGCGTTCTTGGTCGTCAAGCCGAGGGTGGTCAAAAGCCCGATCTGGAAATAGACGTCATTGGGTAAGCCCCTGAGAGTCGATCCAATCACGCCACCGATTGCCCCAAGGGGGAGGGCCAGCAGGATCGAAAGGGGAATAGGCCAACTCTCGTAGAGCGCCGCCAGACACAGGAAAATCACCAGAATCGAAAAGGCGTACAGAAGGGCCGTATGGGCGCCGGCCTGACGCTCCTGGTAGGAGAGCCCCGTCCAGTCGAAACCGATCCCCGGAGGCAGCTTCGCGGTCAGTTCTTCCATGATCCGCATCGCCTCACCGGAACTCCTCCCCGGCGCCGGCTCGCCCCAGATGTTGATGGATGGAAAGCCGTTAAAGCGCTCCAGCTTGGGAGATCCGGAAGTCCAATGGCCGGACGCAAAAGAGGCAAAGGGGACCATCTTACCCGCAGTATTGCCCACATAGAGCTTTTCCAGATCTCCGGGCAGCATGCGGAAAGGGGCGTCCGCCTGGGCGAAAACCCGCTTGACCCGGCCTCCTTGGATAAAGTCGTTGACATAGGCGCTGCCGAAGGCCGCCGAAATGGTGTTGTTGATAGCGGCAATGGGGACCCCCAGGGCGCCGGCCTTTTCCCAATCCACGTCAATCCGGTATTCGGGCACATCTTCCAGGCCATTGGGTCGAACCCGTACCAATCTCGGGTCCTTCATGGCCATGCCGAGAAGCTGGTTGCGGGCCGCCATCAGATCGGCGTGGCCCAGACCGCCGCGGTCGAGCAACTGAAAATCAAACCCCGTGCCCTGGCCCAGTTCGATGACCGCCGGCGGCGCGAACGCAAACACCATGGCGTTGCGGATCTGGGAGAAGGCCCCCATGGCCCTTCCGGCCACGGCCCAGACCTTCTGGTCCGGCCGGCTCCGCAGCTTCCAGTCCTTGAGCTTGGCGAAAGCCAGGCCCACATTCTGTCCCCTGCCGGAGAAGCTCATGCCGGCAACCGTCATGACGGATTCCACTGCGTCCTTCTCGCTCTCAAGAAAATGGTTCCTGACTCTCTCCAAGACTTCCTCGGTCTGCTCCAGGGTCGAGTTCGCCGGGAGCATGGCCTGAACCAACAGGATACCCTGATCTTCGTCCGGGAGATAGGCGGTGGGCATCCGTTGAAACAGGTAGCCCATCGCCACTACGATCAGCAAAAAGACAAATAGATAACGCCGTTTCCTCGAAAGAGCGTGACCGACCACTTTCAGATAAACGTCCCTGGTTCGGAAAAAGATGCGGTCAAACCACCGGAAGAAGGGACGTAAGAACCGGATTCCCGTTTCCGCCGCCTCGTGCCCCTTGGGCACCGGCTTGAGAAGCGATGCGCAGAGAACCGGCGTCAGCACCAAGGCCACCACCACCGAAAGGAGCATGGAGGCGATGATGGTTACGGAAAACTGCCGGTAGATCACCCCGGTGGAACCGCCGAAAAACATCATCGGGCCGAAGACCGCCGAGAGCACCAACCCGATGCCGATCAAGGCGCTGGTGATCTGGTCCATGGACTTGGCCGTGGCTTCCCGCGGCGAAAGCCCTTCCTCGCCCATGATCCGTTCCACGTTCTCCACCACCACGATGGCGTCGTCCACCAGAAGACCGATGGACAGCACCATGGCGAACATCGTGAGCATGTTGATGGTGAACCCGAAAAGCCCCAGCACCGCGAAAGTGCCCAGGATCACCACCGGCACCGCGATGGTCGGAATCAGGGTGGCCCGCATGTTTCCCATGAACAGAAACATCACCAGGAAAACGAGCAGGATCGCCTCGAAAAGGGTCTTGACCACCTCCTTGATGGCCACCGTGACAAAGGGAGTGGTGTCGTAGGGATAAACGACCTTCATGCCGGAGGGAAAGTAGCGGCTCATTTCTGCCAGCTTGGCCCGGACGGCATCGGCCGTGTCCAAGGCATTGGCGCCCGCGGCCTGCCTGATCGCCATGCCGGCGGAAGGTTTGCCGTTGAAATAAGCCTGGATGTCATATTGCTCGGTGCCCAGTTCCGTTCGTCCCACATCCTTGACCCGTACAACGGATCCGTCCGGATTTGTGCGGATGGGGATGGCGGCAAACTCCTCCGGCGTTTTGAGCAAGCTCTGGACAATAATGGCGGCGTTCAGACGCTGGCCCTTCACCGCCGGCGCCCCGCCGAACTGGCCTGCGGAAACCTGCGCGTTGTAGACCCGCAGCGCCGTGATCACATCCTGAACCGTCATCCGGTAATCGGTGAGTTTATCGGGGTTGAGCCAGACCCGCATAGCGTACTGGGTGCCAAAGGTTTCAACCTCGCCGACCCCCGGAACCCTTGAGAGCACCTTCTCCAGGTTGGATTGGGCATAGTCTCGCAAATCATTGCCATCCATGCTGCCGTCTTCCGAGATCAGACCCACGATGATCAGGTAGTTCCTTGTGGATTTGCTGACCTTGACGCCTCCCCGTTGCACCACGTCCGGCAGGCTCGACATGGCGAGCTGAAGCTTGTTCTGCACCTGGGCCCAGGCGAGGTCCGGGTCGGTCCCCGGGGCAAAGGTCAGCTCGATGCGAGACGAGCCGGACGAGTCGCTCGCAGCGGACAGGTACAGCATCTTGTCGAAGCCGGCCATCTTCTGCTCGATGATTTGCGTCACGCTGTTTTCAACGGTCTCCGCCGAAGCCCCCGGGTAGAAGGCCGTGATGGCAATCGACGGCGGTGCGATGGGGGGGTATTGGGATATGGGCAGATTGTAGATTGCCAGGCCGCCTGCCACCATCATGACAATGGCGATCACCCAAGCGAAGACTGGACGGTCCAGGAAGAATCTCGATAGCATCACTTGCCTCCCGCTTTTACAGCCGCGAGGGCCGCTTTCCGACCTTCCCCGTTTTTCTTTGCCCCATCCGCTTCAAAGGGAACCATTTTCACGGAAGCGCCCGGTCTCACCTTTTGCATCCCCTCGACGATCACCCGATCGCCTGCTGCCAGACCCGATGACACAAGCCATACATTGCCGATGGCACGATCCAGTGTAAGCATCCTCTGTTGCACCTTGCCCTCGGCGTCCACGATCAGTGCAACGGGATCCCCCTTCGGGTTGCGGGAGACGGCCTGTTGAGGAATCAGGAGCGCTTGCTTATTGAATCCTTCTTCCACCACCGCCCGGACGAACATGCCCGGCAGCAGAACCCCCTTTGGGTTGGGAAACAGGACCCGCAGGATGACCGATCCGGTCGTCGGATCTACCGTGACGTCGCGGAATTGAAGCGCCCCTTCCAAGGGATATTTGGCGTCGTCTTCAAAGAGGAGGCGGACCTTGTCCCGGATCTCCCCGTTGTGACTGAGACGGCCGTCCTCCAGGCGGCGCCGCAATCGCAGCAGCTCGGTCGTGGATTGGGGCAAATCCACGTACATGGGATCCAGTTGTTGAATGGTAGCCAGGGCTACGGGCTGTTGCGCCGTTACCAGGGCGCCCTCCGTGAAGCCGGATCTCCCGATCCGGCCCGAGATGGGGGCCGTCACACGGGTGTACTTCAGATTGATCCGGAACGTCTCCAGCGCCGCTTCCGCCTGATGGATGGTTGCCTCGGCCGCGGCTACCGCTGCCCGGTCGCTCTCCACCTGCGCCTCGGCGGCCCGAATCGTGGCTTCGGCCACGTCGGCCTCAGTTACGGCCTGGTCGCGCTGGCTGGCGGAGACGGCGCCCTCTTTGGACAGCTCCTCGAAGCGCCCGCGGTTCGTCCGGGCGAAATCCAGGGTGGCCTGCTGCCGGGTGACGCCGGCGAGGCTCGCTCTCAGGGCGGCCCGTGCCCGGTCGGCAGCTTTCCGCATGGCCGCAAGGCTCGCCGCCGCATTGTCGTACGCCGCCTGAAAGGGGGCGGGGTCGATCTGATAAAGCACCTGGCCGGCCTTGACATCGGCGCCTTCCTCGAACAGACGCTTCTGGATGATACCGCCCACCTGGGGACGCACTTCGGCGACCCGATTGGCGGACGTCCGCCCGGCCAATTCAGTTGTCACCACAAACCGTTTCGGTTGTATGGTAACAACGGCGACTTCGGGGGGTCCAGCCTGTGGGGATCCGCCCGTGGTGGTCTGCCCGCAACCGCCCAGGATCAAGATCCCGGCAAGCACACCCCCGGCGGCGATTCGTTTTGCCCTGTCATAAATCTGCATGCGACACCTCTGTTATTTGAAATTTTACGACCCATTGTCGATCACATCCGGAAGACGACGTTTTGATCGTGAGTAAAACACAGTGAAACTCACTTCCGAGTAAAAATGAACTCTCATGCTTTATTCTAAGAATAACGCCCCGATTCCACCATGAAATATGGGCATCACCTTTTGATCGCGTCCCAGCAGGCTTCCGTGATTCGCTCAATCAGGGGATCGTCCAGGACGATGAAGCCGACAATATTGTCGCGCATCAGAGAGATCAGGGGACCGAAGGCCAGGGAAAACAGCACGGCCTTCGGAAACTCTTTGAGAACCTGCTGCTCGATCCCCTGTTCAAAAATATCCATCAGGATATCGTGGTTGCCGGACTTACCCAAAAGCTTGTCTCTGTGCAGGGAGATTCCGTACGGCGAGTTGTAGTACTGCTCCATGTAGCGGAAATGATGAGGATTCGTTATAAAATATCGGATGAGTTCCCTGAGCAGGTAGAGAAATCTTTCCCGGAGGGGCCTCCCGGATGGATAGCCTCCCTGGAGAACCGTGATGATTTTCCCTTCCAGTTCCCGGTACAACGCGGTGATGAGAACGTCCTTGCTCTCGAAATAACGGTAAATCGTCCCGGCGGCCACGCCCGCCTTTTCGGATATCTCGGCCATCGGGGTTCGATGAAAACCCTGTTCCGCAATGAGGTCGAGGGCTGCTTGCATGATGTCGCGACGCTTGTCTGATGTTTTCATGATTCAATCCCCACCCGCAAATGAGTAAACGTTCATTCTTGCGGAGTGCTTCTATCTCACAAAAATGGGCAATGTCAAGATTTTTTTTGGCATCATTACTGAAATGCCGTTCGCAGCGGTTTCCCGTATAAAAACGGTTATTGTTTCCGAACGTAAGTTTCAGAACAGCGCACCTGTTCTCGCAACCGCCGCAGCGAATCTTCTTTTGGGAAAAATCAGTGTCACCGCCGACAAAGAATGAACCCACCCACCGCCGATAAACGGACCCACCTGATCGGTTTTTTGTTAACTCAGTCGCCCTCATAAAGAGACCCGCCTTTTATTTTCGATCCGCAAGAGATACTCCCTCGTTTTCTGCAACTCACGAAATGGAGCGAACTATGGGGGCAAAGAATAGATATAAGAAGCGACCCTGCCGAGTCTGTCGCAAGTGGTTCATTGCCAATCCTCGCCTTGGGGACAGGCAGCAGACTTGCGGGTCAGAGGAATGTCAGAGGAAGTGGCATG
>JAHYJE010000027.1 GCA_019429105.1 Syntrophobacterales bacterium | reverse complement strand
TGTAGGGAACCGGCCGGGTAATATCGGAAACGGCGATAGCTGCCGTGAGCTGCTCGGGCGGCTTGTCCTTCGCCCTGATAATCTCGCCGAGCGTTGGGCAGCCCTGCGGATGCAAAAGCGCCTCCCGGTAGGCGGCCGCGGGATCGGCGACAACCGGGATCGGCTTCATGCCGATGAGCTCGCACTCCGGGGGAACGCGGACAAAGAGCTGGTAGCGCCCATACTCCAGCGGCATCTCCTTCCAACTTCCCATATCAACTTCACGGGAACATTCGAGCATCTCGTTTTGCATTCCAGCCTCCTGTCAAGCGCCTTACGTCTAAACAAAAAGAACGGCGAGGACTCTATCCGGAAGATGCCGGCCTGTCAAGAACGAACCGTCCTGATGAAATTATTCTTGACAATTCATGCTGTTTATAATCTACTTCAACCCTTTATCGGGTGCCCCGGAAAAGGGGAAGGCCGTCTCCGATAGGCAGAAGGGTGAGTTTTTTGAAGATCAATGTCAATACCATCCCCGAAGAGGGGCTGAGCCTGAATTTTGACAGGAACGGCGAATGGTTCCGCCAATTTTTGGCGAAAGATGACGCGGGCGGTTTTTTACTGCAGCGGCTCGACTTTTCCTGTATGGTGCGCAAGATTGGCGAGAACGTCTATGTTGAGGGGACGATCCAGGTGCAAGCGGAGATCCCCTGCGGTCGCTGCCTCGAAATGACGGAATTGTCGCTGCAGGCGCCCTTCAACTACACCTTTTCCCCGGCGCTGCCTGCACCGGGCGAGGAGGCGGAGCTGAACGCCGCGGATCTCGATTTTCAGTATTATCAGGGGGAGATCATCGATCTCGATGAGATTATTTTTGAGCAGGTCATGCTGCTGATACCCATGAAGCCGCTCTGCAAGGAAACATGCCGGGGTTTGTGCCCCAATTGCGGCGCCAATCTCAACAACACAACCTGCGACTGCCGGAGCGAGGCAAGCGACGAAAGGCTCGCTGTTTTAAAAAATATTAAGTTGGAACATTAAATCAAAGAGGAGTAATAAAGATGGCAAATCCAGTTAAAAGGCATTCCAAATCAAGAAAAAACATGAGAAGGGCGCACGATTTTTTAAAAACGCCTTCATTATCGACATGTTCTCAGTGTCATGAGCCCAAGCTGCCGCACCATGTGTGTCCGACCTGCGGCTCCTACAAAGGCAGGGAAGTTGTGCCGCTGGAAAAGGCCTCCTGAATTAACTGAGCGGGTGTTTTCTTATGGGCAAATTTGCACTCGTTTTTCCGGGACAGGGTTCTCAATATCCAGGAATGGGGGAGGAGCTCTACCGTGAATATCCGGCAGTCCGGAACCTTTTCGCTGAGGCGTCGGATGTTTTCGGCACGGAT
Source organism: Syntrophobacterales bacterium (assembly GCA_019429105.1). Classification (NCBI taxonomy): domain Bacteria; kingdom Pseudomonadati; phylum Thermodesulfobacteriota; class Syntrophobacteria; order Syntrophobacterales; species Syntrophobacterales bacterium. The sequence goes on along the minus strand of JAHYJE010000027.1, from coordinate 45,817 downwards.
ATGGCGCAACTTTGTTTCAAGGGCCCCCAAGAACTCCTTGATCTTACCGTTAATACTCAGGCATCCATTCTTACTGTGGAGATTGCCGCCTGGCGGGTTTTTTCCGGCATGGTTGAGGAAAAGCCGGTTGTTCTGGCAGGCCATAGCCTGGGTGAATATTCGGCGTTGTATGCGGCCGGAGCGTTGGATTTGCGGAGCTGTCTAATGCTTGTCAAGAAACGGGCGCAGCTTCATCAGGAGGCCGTTCCCGTTGGCGAAGGGGCAATGGCGGCAATTATGGGGCTGGAACGGAATGAGGTGGAAGAGATCTGCCGCGTTACTGCCAGCGCAGGCAATGGCATTGTTGAGGTTTCGATAGAAAACTCCCCCGGGCAGATAGTCATCTCTGGTCATACGGCCGCGATTGCAGCGGCGGCAGCTGCCGCCGGGCAGAAGGAAGGCGCGCGCGCTGTCATCCTGCCGATCAGCGTCCCCTGCCATTGCAGTCTGCTTGCCGGGGCAGCCGAAAAGTTTGCCTCCGTCCTGGCCGCAGTGGAATTCCGGGATTGTTCGTCCCCGGTTATTCCGAATTGCGATCCCTCCGTCTTCCACAGCGCCGGGAAGACCGGGGGGCTTTTGGCAAGGCAGATACGAACTCCCGTTCTCTGGCGGGACACGGTGTTAAAAATGGCCGTAATGGGCGTCGATACTATCGTGGAACTCGGACCCAAAAGGATTCTCTCCGGGCTGATCAGGCGGATCGACAGGCGGTTTCGCCTCCTTAACGGGGAGGACCCAAACTCGCTGGAAGCAACAGCGGCGGCGCTGAACAAACTGTAAAAATGCCCCGGAAGGGCGAACCCTGATTGAAGGAGGAGAATTCCGATGACACTGGATGAGAAAATTATCGACCTTATTGCCGAGCAGTTGAATGTTACAAGGGAGGAGTGCGTTCCCGAGGCGTCTTTCATTGATGATTTGGGGGCAGATTCCCTTGATCTGGTTGAACTGATAATGGAGATGGAGGAGACCTTCAACATTCAGATTGCCGACAACGAACTCGAAAAGATCCGTTCCATCAAGGATGTTACGGAATTTCTCCATAGCAAAAACGTTGTCTGGAACGGGTAACCCCGAATTTTTACAGAGCTTGAGGACAGTAGAAAAGGGGGATTTTTGAAAAGAAGAATAGTCATTACCGGGATGGGCGCAGTGACGCCGCTGGGCAATAACCTGGCGGAGACATGGCAGGGAATTTGTCAGGGGAAATCCGGCATCGACCGGATAACGAGCTTCGATGTCAAGCATGTAGAGACAAAGATTGCCGGCGAACTGAAGGGGTTTGACCCTCTGGAGTATCTCAACAGAAAAGAGGTGCGGCGTTTAGACGGCTTTATAATCTACGCGCTCGCCGCCGCAACCATGGCCATGGCCGATTCGGGGCTGATCATTCAGGAAGACAACGCCGAGCGCACCGGGGTCGTTATTGGCTCGGCGATCGGGGGGCTGGCGACGATAGAAAAGGCCAAAGAGGGGATGCTGCTGGGACCGCTCCGCAGGCTATCGCCTTTCACCATTCCGGCTGTCCTGTCCAACCTTGCCGCCGGTCATGTTTCGATAAGATTCGGGGCCAAGGGTCCGATCAACTGTCCCGTTGCCGCCTGCTCCTCCGGCGCCTGCGCCATCGGCGACGCCGCCCGTCTTATTGCCGACGGATATGCCGACGCGATGATTGCCGGCGGCGCGGAAGCGGCGGTCACCGAGCTTTGCATCGCCGGCTTCAACGCAATGCAGGCGATTTCCACCAGGAACGAAGAACCGCAAAAGGCAAGCCGCCCCTTCGATGTTGATCGCGATGGTTTTGTTGTCAGCGAGGGTTCCGGGGTGGTCGTTCTGGAGGAGCTTTCCCACGCGCGGAAAAGGGGTGCGCGGATCCACGGAGAGCTCGTCGGCTATGGACTGACCAGCGATGCCTACCACATGGCTGCCCCGCCCCCGGGCCACGAAGGCGCGGCCCGCTGCATGAGGGCGGCCCTGGCGGATGCGCAAAGCGACGGCGCGAAAATTGATTACATAAACGCCCACGGAACCTCCACGAATCTGAATGACTCTTATGAGACAGAGGCGATAAAGACCGTCTTTGGCGAACACGCCAAAGAGATTCCGGTCAGCTCGACAAAATCGATGACCGGCCATATGCTCGGCGCGACCGGCGCGGTGGAGGCGATCCTCTGCCTTAAGGCGATCAACGAGGGGCTTGTCCCGCCGACGATCAACCTCGACAACCCGGACCCTCTCTGTGATCTGGACTATGTCCCCGGTGTGGCGAGAAAAATAAACATTAAAACCGCCATGTCCAACACCTTCGGCTTCGGCGGGGTGAATGCGGTGCTTGTCCTAAGAAAATTCGAGGGGTAGTTGTGACGGCTGATAAGATCATAATTGGAGCGGATCATGCGGGCTTTGCGCTGAAAGAGGCGCTCAAGCCGTTTCTGGAAGGCCGCGGGTTTTTTGTGACCGATGTCGGTACAGACAGTGAGGCCGCGGTGGATTACCCTGATTTCGGTAAAAAGGTTTCAGAGGCTGTTTCAACGGGGCTTTTTACCCGGGGAATTATGATCTGCGGCTCCGGGATCGGGATGTCGATTGTCGCCAACCGCTTTCCCGGCGTCCGGGGCGCGCTTTGTCTTGATCCGGAAACGGCCCGTCTGAGCCGCCTGCACAACGATTCCAACATCCTTGTGCTCGCCGGGAGAAAGACCGATCCGGAGACCGCCGCAAAAATTCTTCAGACATGGCTCGAGACGCCCTTTGAGGGGGGGCGTCATCAACGGCGTTTAGACAAGATAACCCAAGGGTAGCGGGAAACGACTGGTTGATGGCCGTAAAGGGGGAGACGGTTCTTGTAACGGGAAAACGTTGTATATTCATTATCGCAGGAGGAAAGAAGACAGATGTCCTATTTGATGCAGGCCGACCCGGAAGTCGCTTATTCAATCAGCCGGGAAACGAGAAGACAGGCCGGGAAGCTGGAGATGATCGCCTCGGAGAATTTTGTCAGCGAGGCGGTGCTGGAGGCCCAGGGAAGCGTTATGACAAACAAGTATGCCGAGGGATATCCGGGACATCGGTATTACGGCGGGTGCGAATTTGTCGATATCGTGGAGCAGCTAGCGATTGACCGGAGCAAAAAACTCTTCGGCGCCGAACACGCCAATGTCCAGCCGCATGCCGGCGTTCAGGCCAACATGGCCGTCTATTGTTCAGTTCTGAAGCCCGGCGATACGATTCTGGGCATGAACCTCTCCCACGGCGGGCATCTGTCGCATGGAAGCCCGGCCAGTTTTTCCGGGAAATTATACAGGAGCTTTTTCTACGGGGTGGACCGGGAAACGGAAACCATCGACTTCGATCAGGTTGCCGCCCTGAACCGGCAGCATCAACCCAAGATCATCGTGGTCGGCGCCAGCGCCTATCCCCGGATTATCGATTACGAGAAATTCCGGAAGATCGCCGACGAGACCGGGGCGCTGCTGTTGGCCGATATCGCTCACATCGGCGGTCTGGTTGCCGCCGGCCTTCATCCGTCCCCGGTGCCGTGCTGCGAGTTCGTGACCATGACCACCCACAAGACCCTCCGCGGACCCCGTGGCGGGCTTATCCTCTGCAAAAGTCAATACGCTAAGAAATTGGACGAAAGCATCTTTCCCGGCATGCAGGGAGGCCCGCTGATGCACATTATCGCGGCCAAGGCGGTAGCCATGAAAGAGGCCCTGACCGAGGAGTTTCGCCTCTACCAGATGCAGATCTTGAAAAATGCCAAAACCCTGGCCGATGAACTGCTTGCCGATGGCCTCCGCTTAGTGACAGGCGGCACCGATAATCATTTGCTGCTTGTAGATTTAACGAGTGTCGGCATCTCCGGAAGCGAGGCGCAGGAAGCCCTTGACCGGGCCGGCATTACCATCAATAAAAACCGCATTCCCTACGACACCAGGGGGGCGCAAACAACAAGCGGAATCCGTATCGGAACCCCCGCCCTGACAACGCGGGGAATGAAAGAAGCGGAGATGAAGCAGATTGCCGGGTTCTTCACATCCGTGCTGAAGAATATCCACGACGAAAAACGGCTTGCCGAGGTGCGTCAGGAGGTAAGCGTTTTGTGCGAACGTTTCCCCCTCTATCCACAAAGGATAAGGGAGAATCGCTGAAGGAATCCCCGTTGATTTCCAATAGACAAGGCAGTGGCCGCCAATGGAAAGAGAGCAGCAAAACATACGTCCCCCCTGGGATGATTACTTCCTGGAAATCGCCGGGGTTGTCGCCAAACGCTCGACTTGTCTGCGCCGCCATGTAGGCGCCGTGCTTGTCCGCGACCGCTTTATCCTTTCCACCGGATACAACGGCGCCCCCACCGGGATCCGGCACTGCGGCGAGGTTGGGTGCCTGCGGGAGCAGTGTCAGGTTCCTTCCGGCGAGCGTCATGAACTCTGCCGGGGGCTGCACGCTGAACAAAACGCCGTTATTCAGGCCGCCCTGCATGGGGCCGGCACGAAGGGCGCCACCCTGTACTGCACTAACTACCCGTGCAGCATCTGTGCAAAAATGCTGATTAACGCCGGGGTTGTGCGCGTTGTAGTCAGCAACGACTATCATGATCCCCTGGCGAAAGAGATGTTGGCTGAAGCGGGGATTGAGGTGTCGTTGCGATGAAGTGCCCTTTTTGCGGCTATTATGAAGACCGGGTTACAGACTCCAGAATCAGCCGGGACGGAAACGAAATAAGACGCAGACGGGAGTGTCTCGGTTGCGGCAGGCGTTTTACAACCCACGAATTTGTTGAGGAAATGCTGCCGGTTGTCGTTAAAAAAGATGGCCGCCGGGAGTCCTTCGACCAGATGAAGATAAGCTCCGGGATTAAAAAGGCCTGCGAGAAACGTCCGATAAGCACGGATTCCATCGAGGCTGTGGTGGAAAATGTCAAGCATGTCTGCCAGGAATTCCCGGGCAAGGAGATCCCCTCTCAGGTGATCGGCGAAACGATCATGCAGGAGCTCCAGCAGCTCGACGGCGTTGCCTATGTCCGTTTCGCCTCGGTTTACCGGGAATTTCGCGATGTAAGTGATTTTTTTGAAGAATTGAAGGATATTCTGCGCAAGAAAAAAGGGACGCTCAATGTCCATAAAGCGCAGCTTGGCGTTCATAAAAAGGAGAAGAAGAACAATCCGGGGTGATGATATTGTTCACGGGAATAACTGAGGCGATGGGTTCAGTCCGGCGGATGGCGAGCCGGGGAGAGGACGCCCTTTTGGAAATAGAAACCGCGTTGCCGCTTGACGATGTAAAGGCGGGGGACAGCATTTCGGTAAACGGCGCCTGTCTGACGGTCACCGCCATTTCCGGACGGGCTTTCACGGTGGACGTTTCCGCGGAAACACTGGCTAAAACAACCCTCCGCAATCTGCAACCGGGACGACCGGTAAATCTCGAAAAGGCGCTGCGGTTAAGCGACCGTCTGGGAGGGCACATTGTCCTTGGCCATGTCGATGGGACAGGAAAAATAATCGAGAAAACGACCCGTTCCGGGTCTCTGCTCTTCGGGTTTGCAATTAGTCCCGAACTGGCCCGGTATGTCGTGGTTAAAGGGTCGATCACCGTGGACGGAATCAGCCTTACCGTCAATCGCTGTGAAAAAGACAGATTTTATGTTAACGTCATCCCGCATACAGCCGCCGGGACAACTCTCGGGATAAAAAAGGGAGGGGATGACGTCAATATTGAAACCGACATCATCGCCAGGTACATAGAGAAGCTTGTAAAAGGCAGCAACCAGGGCGATGCGGTTTTGCCGGAAGTGGGCGCAAAAGAGGGAATCAGTTTGGAGATGCTGTCCCGCCACGGGTTTATAAAATAAAGGGAATGACAGGCAAATCAAGCTTCTGGCCTGATAATTCAACGGGCGGGGCTGAGATAATTTCAGGGGAGATATCATGGGTGTAAGCAGCATCAAAGAGGCAATGGTTGATATCCGCAGCGGCAAGATGGTTATCCTGGTGGATGACGAGGATCGTGAAAACGAGGGCGATCTGTTCATGGCGGCGGAATTTGTCACGGCGGAGGCGATCAACTTCATGGCCCGCTACGGTCGGGGGCTGATCTGTCTGACCCTTACCGAGGAAGCGGCCGACAACCTGCGTCTGCCGGCGATGGTCAGGGATAACCGCTCCCGATTCAATACCGCCTTTACCGTCTCCATCGAGGCCAAGCAGGGGGTGACAACGGGCATCTCGGCGGCGGATCGCGCGACGACAATCCTGGCCGCGGTTGCCGACAATGCGAAGTCGGACGATCTGGTCAGCCCCGGGCATATTTTCCCGATCCGCGCCCGCAAGGGAGGGGTGCTGGTACGCACCGGTCAGACAGAAGGTTCCGTTGATCTGGCCCGGCTTGCCGGACTGAAGCCGGCCGGGGTTATCTGCGAGATTATGAAGGACGACGGCACGATGGCGAGGATGCCCGATCTGGAGATCTTCGCCAAGGAGTTCGGCCTCAAGATCGTGACGATCAAGGATCTGATCGACTTTCGCATGCAGCACGAATCGCTGATCCGCCGGGCGGCGACGGCCACGGTCCCGACGCGGTACGGCGGCATTTTCAAGGTCATCGTTTATGAAAACGATGTGGACGACATCCAGCATGTGGCCTTGGTAAAAGGGGAGATAAGCCCCGGGGACGAGGTTCTCGTGCGGGTGCATTCGGAATGCCTGACCGGCGATGTTTTCGGTTCCGAAAGGTGCGATTGCGGCGACCAGTTGCACCGGGCAATGCAGATGATCGATGAGGCGGGCAAAGGGGTGCTTGTCTATATGCACCAGGAGGGCCGTGGAATCGGGCTGGTCAATAAAATGAAGGCGTACAATCTTCAGGATCAGGGGCTCGACACCGTGGAGGCCAATATCAGTCTTGGATTTAAAGAGGATCTGAGGGATTACGGAATAGGCGCCCAGATCCTGGCCGATCTGGGGGTGAGAAGGATGCGCCTGTTGACCAATAACCCCAAGAAGATCGTCGGTCTTGACGGATACGGACTGACCGTTACCGAGCGGGTGCCGATCGAGATAAAGCCAAATGACAATAATATAAAATACCTGCGGACCAAAAAAAACAAAATGGGGCATATACTGAAGTTATAGAAAGAGGCCTTTCCTAAGCAAAGGAGAAGAAAGATGCCGGAAATTATCGAGGGGAAGATAGTTGCAAAGGGAATGCGGTTTGGAATCGCGGCCAGCCGGTTCAACGACTTTATCAGTGCGCGCCTGATTGACGGGGCGATAGACGCGATTACAAGGGCGGGCGGGGCGGAAAAAGATATCCGAATCGTGCGGGTGCCCGGCGCCTTTGAATTGCCGCTGGCCGCGAAAAAGATGGCAAAAAGCGGCAAATACGACGCCGTCATCTGTCTGGGCGCCGTCATCCGGGGCGCCACCCCCCATTTTGAGTACATCAGTTCCGAGGTTGCCAAAGGGATCGCCATGGTCGGTCTGGAAACGGAAGTGCCGATTTCCTTCGGAGTTTTGACAACCGACACCATTGAGCAGGCTATTGAACGAGCCGGCGCCAAGATGGGAAACAAGGGCTGGGATGCCGCCATGTCGGCGATAGAAATGGTTGATCTGTTCAGAAACCTTTCCCTATAGACCATTTCGACAGATTCGCAGGACAAGACCGGCGAAGTTAGAGGAACGAATGCACAAAAGGCGGAAGTCAAGGGAAATAGCGCTTCAGATTCTTTACGGGTTAGACACCCAGGAGGGAGAGCTGGACGATGCTATTGCCCTTTTTTGGGCCAATTTCGACAACACTTCCGGGGAAATGTCGGAAGAAATAAAGAGATTTTCCCACGAACTGGTCGCGGGAACATGGAAAAACCGGCTGGAAATCGACAAGCTGATCAGCGGCAATTCCGAGAATTGGACAATCGGCCGCATGTCGCGCGTCGATAAGAGCATCCTGCGAATGGCCGTTTATGAACTGTTGTTTTGTCCGGATGTCCCGCCGAAGGTAACTTTGAACGAGGCCATTGATCTGGGCAAGATCTACGGCTCGGAAAATTCAGGATCGTTCATTAACGGCATTCTGGACGCCCTCTACGAAAAATTGCCCGGCAAAAACGAAGCGGGCGGCAGCGAAGGCGGGAATTGACATATTTATCGGAGCGACTTGATGGAAATAAAATACAACCCCAAGGAAATAGAAGAGAAGTGGCAAAAGCGCTGGGAGGACGAGCAGCTCTTCCGGGTCACCGAAGATCCTGATAAAAAGAAGTATTATCTGCTCGAGATGTTTCCCTATCCCTCCGGCCGGATCCATATCGGCCATGTGCGCAACTACACAATCGGCGATGTCGTGGCCCGGTACAAGCGGATGCGGGGCTACAACGTTCTCCACCCGATGGGGTGGGACGCCTTCGGCCTTCCGGCGGAGAACGCCGCCATCGAACGCGACATCCACCCTTCCGTCTGGACGCACGACAATATAAAAAACATGAAGCGGGAACTCAAGCGAATGGGTTTCAGCTATGATTGGGACCGGGAGCTTGCGACCTGCGAGCCGGAGTACTACAAATGGGAGCAGCTCTTCTTCTTGTGGATGTACGAAAAAGGACTGGCCTATCAGAAGGACTCCACCGTTAACTGGTGCCCGCAGTGTCAGACGGTGCTTGCCAATGAACAGGTCGAGTCCGGGTGCTGCTGGCGCTGCGGCGCCGAGGTTAATGAGCGGTATCTGAAACAGTGGTTTTTCCGGATCACCAATTACATCGAGGAGCTGCTTGATTACTGCGACAAGCTGCCCGGCTGGCCGGAGCGTGTGCTGGCGATGCAGAAAAACTGGATCGGCAAAAGCTACGGTTGCGAGGCATCTTTCCCGATGGCCGAAGGCGACGGCGAGATCAAGGTCTTTACAACCCGCCAGGATACGATTTACGGCGCCACGTTCATGCTGGTCGCAGCAGAGCATCCACTGGTTCTTGAGCTGGCCCACGGCAAGCCGAATGAAGCGGCAGTGCTCGCTTTTGTTGAGAAAATAAAGAAGCAGGACAAGAAGATGCGCACCTCCGACTACTACGAAAAAGAGGGCGTTTTTTTGGACAGCCACTGCCTGAATCCCGTAACAGGACGAAAGATGCCGATCTATGCGGCAAACTTTGTTCTGGCCGACTACGGCACCGGCTGCGTCATGGCCGTTCCTACCCACGATCAGCGCGACTTCGAATTTGCCCGAAAATATGACCTGCCGCTGATCGTTGTCATCCAGCCCCCGGATCGCACCCTGAACGTTCAAACAATGACGGAGGCCTACGACGGGGACGGCGTGCTGGTGAACTCCGGCCATTTTGACGGAACGGGGAACCGCTCGGCTCTCGAGGCGATTGCCGCTCATCTGGAGGGGCTCGGCCGGGGCAAAAAGACGATCCAGTACCGCCTGCGGGACTGGGGAATCTCCCGCCAGCGTTACTGGGGCGCCCCGATCCCAATGGTCAACTGTTCAGATTGCGGGGTTGTGCCGGTGCCAGAGGCGGAACTGCCGGTGGTGCTGCCGATGGATGTGGCGTTCGGCGGCGCGGGAGGCTCTCCCCTTGCCAGGCACCGGTCTTTTGTCGAAACGACCTGTCCCCGTTGCGGCAAACCAGCCCGACGCGAAACCGATACGATGGACACCTTTGTCGAGTCATCCTGGTATTTTGAGCGGTTCTGCAGCGCCGATCATGACGTCAAACCGGGGCTGGACAGAAAAAAAATAGACTACTGGATGCCGGTTGATCAGTACATAGGGGGGATAGAGCACGCGATCCTGCACCTGCTCTACTCACGCTTCTATACGAAGATGCTGAGGGATTTCGGCGTAGTGGGCGTTGACGAACCGTTCACCAATATGCTGACCCAGGGAATGGTCTGCAAGGAGACAATGCGCTGCCCGACGCACGGCTATCTTTTCCTCGAAGAGGTCAACGAGGGAAAATGCACCCATTGCGGCCAGGATGTGGCAATCGGCAAGACGGAAAAGATGTCGAAGTCGCTGAAGAACGTCGTCGATCCCGATTACCTGATCAACACCTACGGCGCCGATACGGTGAGGGTCTTCTGCCTTTTTGCGTCGCCCCCGGAGAAGGATCTCGAATGGAGCGACCAGGGGGTGGAAGGAGGTTTCCGCTTTCTCAACAGGATCTGGAGAATCATCGGCGATTATCTCGATGATATCAAGGATGTCAAGCCGTTCGACGGGAAACAGCCGCTTGCCGGGGAGCTCAAGGCGCTGCGCCGCAAGACCCATCAGACGATCCGCAAGGTGACCGCCGATATTGAGGAGAGATTCCATTTCAACACGGCGATCAGCTCCGTAATGGAACTGGTCAATGCCCTGTATCAATTGCCGCGGCCCCCCAAAGACGATCAAACGGGTTTTGCCGTTGTCCGGGAGACGGTGGAGACGGTAATCACCCTCCTTGCCCCGATTGTCCCCCATGTCACGGAAGAGCTCTGGGCCATGATCGGGGGAAAGTGGCCGCTTTTAGACGCAGCCTGGCCTGAGTTCGATCATGGGGTTGCCTCCGAGGAAAAAATCACGATCGTGCTGCAGATCAACGGCAAGGTCCGAAGCCGGATAACCGTGGCCGCCGATGAGGAGGAAGAGGCAATCAAAGCGCTTTCCCTTGCCGAGGAGCGGATTGTCGGCCTTACCAGCGGCAAGCAGATCGTCAAGGTGGTTTATGTGCCGAAGAAGTTGGTAAACATCGTAGTCGCGGGGTAGAAAACAGCCGCCATGAGATTCGCAACAGTGAATATTCCCCCCCGGATTGTTAGAAACAGCTTCCTGATATCCCTGGCCTTGTTGATTTTGGCCGGTTGCGGATACCATTTTCCGGGGGGAGAGGAAGTTAACCTCCCGCATCTGCGGACCTTTTTTGTGGAGGTATTTGTCAATAAAACAAGCGAGGCCTACGCCGGAAACATCGTTCGCAGCGCGTTTATCAATCGCTTTGTGCAGGAGGGCCGTTTTCAACTGACTGACAGCCGGGACAAAGCAGATGTTATCTGCCGAGGGAGCGTCAACGGCATTCAGATCTCGCCCCTTTCCTACAAGTCATCAAACCTGGCGGCGGAAGAACGGATGACTGTCGGGATGTCCGTTATCTTTGAAGAACGGGCCAGCGGCCGCCTCATCTGGGAAAACCGGGCGGTAACCGGGACAGACGATTACCTTGTCGCCAACATGGCCTTGACGGAAAGAAACAGAAAAAACGCCCTTCTCAAACTGGCGGGGGATTCAGCCGAGAGGGCGTATCAGATGATGATGGCGAATTTCTAAAAATCAGGCTTTAACGGCGTTTGCGAGTTTGGTTAGGCGGGAAATCTTGCGGGCGGCGTTGTTTTTGTGAATCGTCCCCCGGGCCGCCGCTTTGGCGATAACGGGAATGACTTTTGCCAAAGAAGCCGCAGCCTTTTCGCCGTTACCAGCGCCGATGTTTTCCCTCGCGGCCTTGATCGCGGTTTTAACGCTCGCTTTAACCGCCCTGTTGCGTTCCAGACGTTTAACGTCCTGCCTGTCTCTTTTTTCAGCAGATTTATGTGTAGCCAAAAAAACTTCCTCCTTCATATATTTTGGGATGCAACATCTATATCAGTTGTCTCTTCCTGTCAAGATCAAAATAATATAAAACTTTTCAGAAAGACTATTTGGCAAACGGCAGCACCCAGATGATCATTCCCGGAATGTAGCAGGCAAGCAGGGAAATCAACACGTAAGGAATAGAGAGGCTCACAAACTCCTTCAAAGTGCTCCGGCGCTGGTCTTCTTTGTCGGCGAGATTTTTTGCGACGAATAAGGCGGGGGCGCCGGCGATCGTCAGGTTGCTTCCTAGCGTGCCCGCCCAAAGCAGCATCCAGTAAAGAGGCCAGGGATTTATCCCCTCGGCGCCGAGGTCGCGGATGACATAAAGCATCGTCAGGATGTAGGCGTCGTGCTCGACCAAACCCACGATGGGCGCCGTGACCCAGTAAACGACAGAGCTGCCCACTACCAGACTCTCCTTGATCATCGGGGTAATCGCTGCCGCGACAACCTTGATCACGCCCGCGTGATCGAGGCCGCCGACCAGCGCAAACAGTGAGACATAAAAGAAAATGGCGCGCCAGTCGAGTTCCTTGAGGATTTCCTCGACATCGGGGATTTCCACTGTGAAGCGATCCTTGAAAATCGTGAAAAACAGGATGCTGGCCAGAGCGCCCCACATGGCGATGAACCCCAGGTGAAAGCCAAATTTCTCCCGGAAGGCCATGGCTATGATGGTCAGAATAAAAATTCCGCAGGAGATGATCGCGAAGGGCTTATCCTTGATGTTATCAAGGGGGTTCTCATTTCCCATGGAAGAGATATCCATTTTGATCGCGGAGAAGTCCTTCTTGAATTTCCAGTAGAAGACCGTGCAGGTGATGATATAGGCAATCAGCAGGATGAAAAAGGAAGAGGGCCTTCCCATAAACCAGATGAAACCCGAGAACTCGATTTTGGCAACACTGTGGAGCATCTGCGGGGGCAGATCTCCCAGAAGCATCGCCGTTCCCATGAAATTCGCGCAGAGCCCCATGAAAAGAACCGGCCCGAAGGCGGGAAGCTTGAAGCGCCGGCAGGCATGGAAGATGACCGGGGCGAACATCAGGACGACCACAACATTATCGATGAGCATCGAAACGAGGCCGGCCAGGGCGCCGACGCTGACTACAAACAGGGGAACATTGCCGCGGGACAGCTTCAACACGACGGCTGACAGGTACGCGGGAACTCCTGATCTGCCGAAAAATCCGGAGATGGTCCAGATGGAAAGCAGGATGGCGATCACATTCCAATCGACAAACTTGAAGGCGTCGATGTCCGTCATGACCCCGAAACAGATCATGGCCACGACTCCCAAAAGAGCCGCGATCACGCTGTCGAACCAACCGGTTATAACTACAGTAATTGTTGCCAGAAAGATGATTATTGCAATAATTTCCGAAGCGCCGATTTGTAATCCCATGTTAATTCTCCCGTCCTGTTTCTTAAGATTTGTTTGCCACCATGCCTAACAGGTTCAACGAACGATCAAAACGGATAACGCATATATACAGGTATATCATTTGGATGTGCTTAAAAATATTGTTGTTATTCAGCTTATTTTATATCCAGCAACAATTGTCGGCGGGGAATATGCCACAAAAGGACAAAAAAGCAAAACCTTTTTTAAATTGGAGTCAGAGTCATATTTATTTCCATTATGACTGCAATTTACAGCATGGCTGACCGGCAGCGACAAATTTCTTGACAGACGGATTGTTAAGCTCATATAAGGGCAAAATTATTGGCCGGGAAAAACATGGAGAGATGTCCGAGCGGCTGAAGGAGCACGACTGGAAATCGTGTGTGCGCCCACAAAGGTGTACCGCGGGTTCGAATCCCGCTCTCTCCGCCATGATAATCAGGGGGCTTCCAGGCCCCTTCTTGCCAGAAAGATAGCCGGGTCCCGTGCGACGGCGGCCTGTTAACCCCGTCAGGTCCGGAAGGAAGCAGCGGCAGCAGTCACCGGCGTGTGCTGCGGATAAACCCGGCTATCCCTATTCATTCGTTTTTTACAGGAGCGTTTGTGCAGGAATACCGCGTTCTGGCACGAAAGTGCCGCCCCCAGAAATTTGAAGAGGTAACAGGGCAGGAGCACGTCGTCAGGACGCTGCAAAATGCGGTTTCCCAAAATCGCATTGCCCACGCCTTTCTCTTCAGCGGGCCACGCGGGGTAGGCAAGACGTCGGTTGCCCGGATACTCGCCAAGGCCCTTAACTGCGAAACCGGACCGACCCCGACGCCCTGCAACGAATGCGTCCATTGCCTGGAAATCACGAATGGAAACGCCATCGATGTCCGGGAAATAGACGGCGCCTCCAACCGGGGGATAGACGAAATCCGCGAACTGCGGGAAAACGTCAAATTCGCCGCCGCATCCGGCCGCTACAAGATTTACATCATCGACGAGGTACACATGCTCACCAGGGAGGCGTTTAACGCGCTGCTTAAAACCCTGGAGGAGCCTCCTGCTCATGTTATTTTTATCTTCGCGACCACAGAGACGAACAAGGTGCCGGCCACGATCCGCTCCCGCTGTCAGTGTTTCGACTTCCGAAGGATTTCCCAGAAGCAGATCAAGGAAAATCTCCGCTGGATAGCGGCCACGGAAACTATCGACGTCAGCGACAGCGCCCTTGCCTGGATTGCCGAGGCGGGCGATGGCAGTCTGCGCGATTCCCAGAGCATCTTCGATCAGGTTATTTCATACGCGGGCAGCGCGATCACAGATGAGGCGGTAGAGGAAATTATCGGCCGCTCCGATCGCCGCTTTCTGCTGGCCTTATCCGAGGCGGTGCTGGCCAGGGACGCCGGCCGCTGTCTGAAAATCATCGACGAGGCCTACTATTACGGCCTCGATATGCGTTATTTTTATCAAACCCTGCTGAACCATTTCCGCAACCTGCTGCTCGTGAAAATTGTAAACGACAACGACGCCCTGATCGACATCCCCGTGGAAGAGAAGGCTCGTCTGCGACAGCAGACCGAGGGGCGGGAAGCGGGAACCCTGCAGCGCCTCCTGGAGCTGCTGATGGCCGAGGAGGAGAACGTGCGCCGGAGTCAGAACCCCCGCCTGAATCTGGAGGCGGTGCTCTGCCGGATGGCATATCTGGAAAAGATCATCCCGCTGGAAGCGCTCATTGAACGGATGGAAGGGATGGAGATTCGCCTGGGCGGAGGAACAGAAAAGATTGGCGCCGTTTCTTCCTTGCGCAGGGAGGCCCGCGGGGGCGCCCTTGCAGAAAGATATGGTTCACCCTCGGCGCCGGCAGCAAGGGAGGAGCGCCCGGCCTATGGGGTTGGTGTTGCGGGCGATGAAAGCGAAGGAATCATGCCAAGCCCGAACGTCGGGCCGGCAGGCGGAGGTCTGAATGTGGGGCAGGGATGGGACGGCTTCCGGGAGTTCCTTAAAGAGCATGAACCGGCCCTTTCCGCAAAGCTCCAGCAGGGTCAATGCCTTTGCTGCGAAGAGGGGATTCTTCGGATCGGTTTTGAAAAAGGGTACCTTTTTTACAACGATATTGTTAAGCGCAAGGATAGACTGGCCGGTTACTGCCGGCAGTTTTGGCAAAGGGAAACAAGGCTGGAGATAGAAACTGTCTTACCGGCAAACGGGGAAAACGCGCCCAAGGGAAATAACTTGGCGGAAAAAAATAATCACAACAGGGAAATCCGGCGTGAGGCGCTCTCTCATCCGCTGGTTCGGAAGATTCTCGATGTCTTCCCCGGCGCGGAGGTAAAGGAAGTGAAGGTGCGCGATAAAGAGGTTGCCGCAACCATTTCCGAGATGCCGCCGCTGGATGAGGACCTGGATCAGGATGACCGCTCCGAGCGCTGAAAAGGCGCCCGCTCGAAAAAGAAAACTTGGTCGCCTTGGTGGGGCTGGTATTTTGAAGAACTTATTTCAGTAGGCAAGGAGGGAAAAGCGGTGCAGAATTTCGGGAACATAATGAAACAGGCCAAGAAGATGCAGGAAAACGTCATGAAACTGCAGGAGGAGCTGGCTGAGCGGACCGTTGACGCAACAGCGGGCGGCGGGATGGTTTCGGTCACCGTCAACGGCAGGTTCATGATTCTTTCGCTGAAGATTGAAAAAGAGGTCGTAAATCCGGAAGATGTCGAGATGCTTCAGGATTTGATAGTTGCGGCGGTAAACGAAGGGGTTCGCAAGGCGCAGGAGCTCGCGGCAACCGAGATGGGCAAGATAACCGGCGGTCTTCAGATCCCGGGTCTGGCATAGGGCGCTCCATGTCAGGCTATGCGCTTCCCATACAGAACCTTATCAAAGAGTTTGCCAAATTTCCCGGAATAGGCGAGAAGACGGCGGCGCGTCTGGCTAACCATGTGCTGCGTTCCTCGGAGGAGGAGGTCCGCCTCTTTTCCGAGAGTCTGCTCGATGTCAAACGCAAGATCCGTTTCTGCTCCGCCTGTTTCAATCTGGCGGAAGGAGAACTCTGCGGTATCTGCTCGGATCAAAGGCGCGATCAGTCGCTCATTTGCGTTGTCGAAGATCCGGATTCGCTGATTGCGCTGGAGGGGAGCGGGGAATATCATGGGGTTTATCATGTCCTCCACGGCGCGATCTCGCCGCTTGACGGGATAGGGCCGGACAAGCTGCGCATCGCGGAACTGCTGGAGCGCGTTTTTCGACAGCCGATCAAAGAGGTTATCCTGGCAACCAATCCCGATACATCCGGAGAGGCGACCGCTCTGCTGATTTCCCGGCTGCTGAGAGAGCGGGATATTAAGGTAAGCCGGATAGCCTTTGGCATTCCCATGGGGGGAGACCTGCGCTACACGGACAAGATGACGCTTGCCAAGAGCCTCGAATTCAGGAGAATCACATAAATAAGCGCTGGTTTTGGACTGAGGCAGTTGTCTCCGTATGCAATTTAAGTGCTTTTTCCGCACTAATGTTTGTTATTAGCACGCACGTAATCCACTCTTGATTTGCAGTGCCGCTTTGTGGCCGCCAGATATGTGCGCTATGCGAACTGATTGCATTGTTTTATTACGGTCTCTGGCAGTGTTGAAACTCGGCGGCTTTAACAAGATAAGGATAATTATCCAGGCACTAATAAAGCGTTATCAGTTATTTATGCCGTTAAACAGTTCTTTGCGCGCACGGGAATATCAATAAATTTTGGGGAGTGGCATTTAATTTGCTTTGCAAAGTAGTTTTGTAACGGCAATTCAAAAAAGTGCCGGTGAGAATGAAGGTGCTTACGGATTAATCCGCTGTTGACAGCCGTTTCCATGTGTTATATGAGAAACGCGTTATTATAAAAGTCAATTAACACGGGAGATTTGACGAATGTTAGAAATAAGATGGCATGGGAGAGGCGGTCAGGGAGCAGTCACGTCGGTAGAGCTGCTGGCTTTGACGGCCATTGGCGAGGGTAGATTTGCCCAGGGATTCCCCAGTTTCGGTCCGGAGCGGCGCGGGGCGCCGGTTGCTGCCTTTAACCGGGTGGACGAGAAGCAGATAAAGATCCGTTCGGGAATCTACAACCCGGATGTTGTCGTTGTCCTTGACGAAAGCCTGATCGCAATGGTGGATGTTGCGGAGGGTCTGAAGCGGTCGGGGGTGTTGATTATCAACACGACCAAGAACCTCGAAGAACTCAGGGCCAATATCAAATTCGAGGGTAAAATCGCCGTTTGCGATGCCATCGGGATCGCACGGGCGGAGCTGGGCGTACCCATTACCAACACGACCATGCTGGGCGCCGTGATCAAGATTACCGGGGTGGTGAAGATGGAATCGCTTGCCGAACCAATCAACAAAAGATTCGGCAGGATAGCGGTAAAAAACAAGAACGCCGCGAAGCGCGCCTATGAAGAGGTCAGGATTATCAACGAGGGATAAAAATAATTCTTGAGGTATTGCGATGTCAGACAAAAAGTGGCCTGAAACATGGCAGGAGATAAACCCCGGCTGCATGGTTTTCCGCCCGGGGAGCTCTGCGGAGTATCATACGGGAAGCTGGCGGGCGAAGCGCCCGCTCTGGGATAAGGTTAAATGCATAAAGTGCGGTCTTTGTTACATATACTGTCCTGAAGGTTGCATTACAGAAGATGCCGACGGGTTTTTTGAGGCCAATCTAAACTACTGCAAGGGGTGCGGCATCTGCGCGAAAGAGTGCTGGACAGGCGCCATTGCAATGGCGGATGAGGAGGAGTAGGGAATGGGAAAAAGAATAGGAATCGAGGTCGCAATTGCAGCGGCGGAGGCGGCCGCCTTGTGCCGATTTGAGGTGGCAGCCGTATATCCCATCACGCCTCAGTCCCATGTTGCCGAGCATCTTTCCGATATTGTCAACGATGGACGGGTGGATGCCTCTTTTATCACTGTGGAGGGCGAGCATTCCGCGCTCAGCGCCGCTATCGGCGCCTCGGGAACCGGTGCGCGCGTGATCACGGCAACCAGTTCCCAGGGGCTTCTCTACATGAGCGAGGTTATGCCGATTGCCTCGGGGATGAGGGTGCCGATTGTCATGATTGTGGCAAACCGGGCAGTTTCCTCACCGATCAATATCTGGAACGATCACAGCGATATCATGCCGATGCGCGATACCGGCTGGATAACCTTCTTTTCGGAGAACGGCCAGGAGGCGGTGGACATGGTTATTCAGGCCTACAAGGTTGCCGAACACCGCGACGTGATGCTGCCTGTCGATGTAATGATGGATGGCTTTCAGCTTACCCACATGGTCGAGCCGCTCTTCATGCCCGATCAGGAGGAGGTGGATCGATTTTTGCCGCCGTATGTTCCCTATGCGACCCTGCACCCGGACAACCCTGTTTCGATGGGAACCCTCGCGATGCCGGATATCTTCGCGGAAGCGCAGAAGTCCAAGGACGCGGCCCTGGTCAACTCGCTTACGGTTATCAAGGAGGTATGGAAGGAATGGGAAGAGCTGTTCGGCCGCAAATATGAGCCGGTGCAGACTTACCTGACCGAGGATGCCGATGTGGCCATGGTAACAATGGGATCGATGGGAGAAACCGCGGAAGTCGCGGTTGACGAACTGCGCCGGCAGGGAATAAAGGCGGGCCTTATAAAGATCAAACTGTGGCGCCCCTTTCCCTTTGAAGACCTGAAAAAGGCGGTAAAGGGAATTCGGGTGGTGGCCGTCATGGACAGGGCGGTATCTTTCGGCGGGCCCGGCGGGCCTGTTTTTTCCGAAATCCGCTCCGCCCTTTATGATGAGCCTGCCCGTCCCGCTGTGGTGAATTTCATCATCGGCCTGGGCGGCAGGGACATACAGGTCGTTGATTTTGTGGATATGATGAAGAAGGCGGCCGCAGGGAAGCTTGCGGAACCCTATGAATTTTACGGAGTGAGGGGATAATGACTACATTGACAAACAGCCCTACAATTATAGAAAACTTTGATCTGTACGCCCCCAAGCTGGTAAGCAAGGAGGAGTTCTTCAGCGCCGGTCATCGCGCCTGTCAGGGTTGTGCCGAGGCGCTGGCCATTCGCCTGATGTGCAAGGCCCTGGGCCGGGATACAGTCATTACCAACGCGACCGGTTGCATGGAGGTTATCTCCAGCCTTTATCCCACGACTGCCTGGAAGCTCCCCTGGATACACGTGGCGTTTCCGTGCGCCGCGGCGGTTGGCTCCGGCGTGGAGGCGGGCCTGACGGCACTGCGCCGCAAGGGAAAGATTCCGGACAAGAGAGTGAAATCCGTTGCCATCGGCGGCGACGGCGGGACGATGGACATCGGCTTTCAGGCCCTGTCCGGGGCGATGGAGCGAGGTCACGACATGCTCTATGTCTGCTTCGACAACGAGGCGTATATGAATACGGGCATCCAGCGCTCCAGCGGGACGCCGTTTCTGGCCTCGACAACTACGTCGCCGGCGGGCAAGAAAATTCCCGGCAATCAGGTCTGGAAGAAAAACGTTATGGAAATCATGGTTGCACACAATATCCCCTACGTGGCGACGGCTTCGCCGGCCTACCCGATAGATTTCATGAACAAGGTCAAGAAGGCCCGTGAGGTTAAGGGGTCCGCGTACATCCACTGTCTGGTCACTTGTCCGACCGGCTGGCGCTCGCCGTCGGAAACGAGCATCCAGCTCGGCCGCCTTGCCTATGAGACGGGGGTTTTCCCCATTTACGAGGTGGAGGACGGCAAGTACCGGTTCACCATGCCGGTGCCGGAGAAACGGCGGCCGGTGGCGGATTACCTGAAGGGTCAGGGACGGTTTCGGCATGTAACTCCCGATCAGATAAAGGCCATTCAGGAAAGAGTCGATATCGAGTGGGAGATGCTCAAAATCAAGATAGCGAGTTCCAAGTCCCGTGCGGAGATCAGGGAACAGGTGAAATCGTAGCTTAATGTTCATAAATCGTAGCTTAATGTTCATAAAAATGGCAGCCGCGGAGAGGGGACTTCTTCCCGAAGCCCGCGGCAAGCGGAACGTGTCTTCGGAAATAATAGACGAGGTAGAAGGATAATGGAAGAAAAGGTAAAGGAGATCGTGCAAGGTTACGGCGGGGACCGAAGTTACCTGGTTCCCATCATGCAGGACGTCCAGAAGGAATTCGGTTATCTTGCCAAGGATGCCCTGCTGGCAATCAGCGCTAATCTTGGCGTTCCGGTAAGCCGAGTGTACGAAGTCGCGACGTTTTACAAGGCGTTCAGCCTGAAGCCGAAGGGCCGCCATCATATCAGCCTCTGCATGGGCACCGCCTGTCATGTGCGCGGCGCCGAGTTTATCGCCAGCAACATCACCACCCTGCTGGGGATAAAGGATGGCGAAACGACCGAGGACCAGGAGTTCTCTTTCGAGACGGTTGGTTGTCTCGGGGCTTGCGCCCTGGGGCCGATTGTTGTGGTGGATGGCGAGTATCACGGGGAAATGAACATCGCCAAATCGACAAAGCTCCTCAAGAAAATAGGGAAGAAGGTATAAATACAATGACGAGCAAAATTAAATCCTTCAGTGAATTGAAAGAGTTGCAGGAGAAAATCAAAGCCGCCCGTGATTCCCGACAGCAGCGCATCACGATCTGTGTGGGTACGGGATGCCTTGCTCATGGGGCCATGAGCGTGGCCGATGCCTTTCGCGAGGAGCTTGACCGCCGCGGGCTCTCCGTAAAAATCGACTTTCGGAAGACCGGCTGCCATGGCTTCTGCGAGCGGGGGCCGATGGTGATACTTGCCCCGGAGAATATTTTCTACCAGCACGTGGGCGTAAGCGACGTGGGCGAGATCATCGAAAAAACGCTCCTGAAGGGCGAGATAATTGATAATCTGCTGTATGCCAATCCCCAGACCGGCGAGAAGTACGTCAAAGAGGATGAGGTCCCGTTCTACAAGCGGCAGACCAGAACTGTCTTCGGCATGAACAGTAAGGTCGATCCGAAAAAAATGGAGGATTATCTTGCCGTTGACGGTTACAGCGCCCTTGCCAAGGCCCTTAAAATGAAGCCCGGGGAGATTATTCGGGAGGTCGTAACGGCCAACCTGCGGGGCAGGGGCGGCGGCGGATTCCCGGCAGGTCGCAAATGGGAAGAGACAAGCAAGGCGGCAGGAACTCCCAAGTATGTGATCTGCAACGCCGATGAAGGAGACCCCGGCGCCTATATGGATCGCAGTCTGCTCGAAGGCAACCCCCACCTTGTGCTGGAGGGGATGATAATCGGCGCCTATGCGATCGGTTCGAACGAGGGATATATCTATGTCCGCAACGAATATCCGCTCGCCGTTGAGAATATCAATATTGCGATCAAACAGGCGCGGGAGGCCGGCCTCCTCGGCGAGAACATTCTGGGCAGTGGTTTTTCCTTCGACCTGAAGGTGAATCGCGGCGGCGGCGCCTTTGTCTGCGGCGAGTCGTCGGCGCTCTTTGCCTCTTTGGAGGGCAGGGCGGGCGAGCCGCGCGCCAAATACGTTCATGCCACCGAAAAGGGGCTCTACGACAAGCCGACCAATCTCAACAACGTGGAAACATGGGCGAATGTCCCGTTTATCATCAACAACGGCGGCGACTGGTACGCCGGGATCGGCACCGACCGCAGCAAGGGGACGAAGATCTTCTCGCTGGTCGGCAAGATCAACAATACCGGCCTCGTCGAGGTGCCAATGGGAACGAAGCTGCGCGAGATAGTCTTCGATATTGGCGGCGGTATTCTCAACAACCGGAAATTCAAGGCGATTCAGACCGGCGGGCCATCCGGCGGCTGCATCCCCGAGGCTTATCTTGATATGCCGGTTGACTATGACGAACTCACCAAAGTCGGCTCGATGATGGGCTCCGGCGGCATGATCGTCATGGATGAAGGTACCTGCATGGTTGATCTGGCCCGCTATTTCACGAACTTTCTGGCCAATGAATCCTGCGGCAAGTGCGTTCCCTGTCGGGAAGGCGTACAGCGGATGAAAGAAATCCTGGTTGACATCACCGAAGGAAAGGGCCGGGAAGGCGATATCGAACTGCTGGAGTCGCTGGCTTCGAGCATCAAGGACGGCGCCCTCTGCGCCCTCGGTACCAGCGCCCCGAACCCGGTGCTCAGTACGATCCGTTATTTCCGTGACGAGTACGAAGCGCACATCAAGGAAAAACGCTGTCCTGCGGGTGTCTGCAAGGCGCTAATCACTTACAGCGTTGATTCGGGAAAGTGTACCGGCTGCACCCTGTGCGCGAAGGTATGCCCTGTGGGGGCCGCGACCGGCGAAAAGAAGCAGGCCCACAAAATCGATTCTGATAAATGTACGAGATGCGGCGCCTGCAAGGAAAGCTGCCAATTTGATGCGATCATCGTGAGGTAAAGGTAGAAAAAATGGTTAATCTGACGATAGACAACAAAAAGATTCAAGCGGAGGAAGGGCAGACCCTTTTGGATGTGGCCCGACAAAATGGCATAGTTGTCCCGACATTGTGCCACCATGAATCCCTGGAGCCTTCGGGGTCGTGCCGTCTTTGCAGCGTGGAAGTCGGGGAGGGGAGCAGAACGAAGGTTGTCACCTCCTGCCTCTACCCGGTTGCCGAGGGACTGGTTGTCCAAACCGGAAGCGAGCGGGTGATGAATGTCCGGCGCACGGTGATCCAGCTCCTTCTTGCCCGCGCCCCGGAATCGGAGCAGCTCTTCCAGATGGCGGAGAATATGGGGATCAGCCCCGAGCCCCGGTTCAAGGCAAGTGAGGACGGAAATAAATGCGTGCTCTGCCGCTTGTGCGTCCGGACATGCGAGAAGATCGTCGGGGTGAGCGCGATCGGGTTTTCCTCCCGCGGCCCGCAAAAGAATGTCTGCACGCCGTTTCACGAGCCTTCCAATGTCTGCATCGGCTGCGGCGCCTGCTCCTATGTCTGCCCGACGGGGCAAATAGAGATGCACACCTCCCCTGCCGGGGATGTCCGGACGATCTGGGGACGGGACTTCAAGATGGCGGCCTGCAAGGTCTGCGGCCGTTACTTTGCCCCCGAGGATCAGCTTCAGTACATAAGCGGGCGGACCGGCGTGCCTTTAGAAGAGCTGATGGTCTGCTCCAGCTGCCGGTAACGGCATCGTTTTTTGACAAAATTTCTTCAGCGTGGACAATGTGCCGCGCTGATTAAACATTTTTGCTCGTTAGGGGTGTCCATAAGGACTGAGATGTCGGGCTTCCGGCAACCCTTGACCTGATCAGGGTAATGCCTGCGGAGGGAAATGAGCCGGACGTTCTATTGAAAAAAGGCCGTTCCCCTTCTGGGAGCGGCCTTTTTCATTTAAGGGGACAGGCATGAAAACAAAAAAAATCGATTATTCATTGTATCTGGTGACCGATCGCCGCTGGCTTGGGAGAAAAAGTCTCGAGGACGCCGTCGAAGAGGCGATTCAGGGCGGGGCAACCGTTGTCCAGCTTCGGGAAAAGGATGTCTCGGCGCGGGAATATCTGGAAATTGCGAAGAGTATAAAAGCTGTTACGGACAGATGCGGGATTCCGTTTATCATCAATGACCGGATAGACATCGCCTTTGCCTGTGAGGCCGACGGGGTGCATCTCGGTTCTGACGATCTGTCCATTCCGCTTGCCCGCGCGCTTCTCGGGGAGGGAAAAATTGTGGGCGCCTCCGCCTGTACGCTTGCAGAGGCGCTGGCGCTGGAGGCCGAGGGGGCCGATTATCTGGGGGTCGGCGCGGTTTTTCCAACCGGTACGAAAACCGACGCCGACCAGGTAGCGCTTACAGAATTGGCAAAAATCAAGGCAAACGTCAGGATTCCGGTTGTGGCGATCGGCGGGATTGGCTTGGGCAACATCGAGGCGGCGCTGGAAACCGGGATTGACGGCGTTGCCGTTGTTTCAACAATAATGGCGCAGCGCGATATCGCCGGCGCGGCGAAAACCCTGGCGAATATACTCAAAGCCTCACTCTTGCGAGAGATTCCCGTTAAAGAGCGGCGATGATTTTGCAATAGAAACCAGCCGCTTGCCTGCCTCGCGGACATGCTCTTCGATTACCTCTGATAACAGATCGGGATGCTGCTGCCATGAAGAATATCCGCCCAATGAGCGATGCCTATGGTGCGTCAGGCTACTTATTGGGAGATCATATCCGCTTTCTCAACTCGCCAGCTATTGTATCGAGGAACTGATCTGTTGTTTGCCACTTCTGGCCGCTGCCGACTCTAAGCGCCAGATCCTTGGTCATATGGCCGGCTTCGACTGCCTGGACGCAGACTTCCTCCAGAGTGCGTGCAAATTTTACCACTTCCGGCGAGCTGTCGAGTTCGCCGCGGCGGGTAAGGCCGCGCGTCCAGGCGAAGATTGAGGCTATGGGATTGGAGGAGGTCTCCTTGCCTGCCTGATAATCGCGGAAGTGGCGGGTAATGGTGCCGTGCGCCGCCTCCGCCTCGAAGGCGCTACCGTCCGGGCTCATCAGGATGGATGTCATAAGCCCCAGGGAACCGTAACCCTGGGCGACAAGATCGGACATTACGTCGCCATCGTAGTTTTTGCAGGCCCAGAGGTAGCCGCCGCTCCATTTCATGGTGGAGGCAACCATGTCGTCGATCAGGCGGTGTTCGTATGTAAGGCCGACATCTCTGAAGCTCTTTGAGAACTCCTCATCAAAGATCTTCCTGAAAATATTTTTAAAGCGGCCGTCGTAGATTTTGAGGACCGTATTTTTGGTGGACAGATAAACCGGATAGCGGCGGGCCAACCCGTAGTTTAAACAGGCGCGGGCGAAGCCGGCGATTGACTCATCGGTGTTGTAGGTTGCCATTGCGACGCCGTCGCCGGTTGATTTGAAGCACTCTTTGGCGATGCTGGGACTGCCGTCTTCCGGAACAAAAATGAGGCGCAGGGAGCCCTTGCCCTTGAAATGGAATTCGCCTGCCTTATACTGGTCGCCAAAGGCGTGGCGGGCGATGATTATCGGCTTTTCCCAGTGGGGAACCAGGCGGGGGACGTTTTTGCAGATGATCGGTTCCCGGAAGATGGTCCCGTCGAGGATGTTCCGGATTGTGCCGTTTGGGGAGCGCAGCAGGGCAGGTGAACCAAACTCCTTCATCCGCGCCTCGTCGTGGGTGATCGTGGCGCATTTGACGGCAACCCCGTATTGAAGAGTTGCGTCGGCGGCGGCGATTGTCACCTGATCGCCGGTTGCGTCGCGGTTCATGATGCTGAGATCGTAGTATTTCAGGTCTATGTCGAGCCAGGGACAAATAAGTTTTTCCTTGATCTTTGCCCAGATGACCCTGGTCATTTCATCCCCGTCCATCTCCACTATCGGGTTAACCACCTTTATTTTTGCCATTCCGTTCACCTCTATTTATGATCTTTAGTCGCCTGCGGCTGTCTGTTGCTGCTGGCTGGGCACATTGAAACCATTTTATCCGAGCTGCTCTTTTTCCGCCGTTCCTATAACCGATTGCCGTAAGGTTTTCCACTCTTTTCCCCGCCGAATCAATCTCGCAGAACAAAAAACTTTTTCTTGCGATGCCGTAGGAGTTTACGTAGAGTAGCCCTCGCTGAAGGAGGAGACTCCCATATTTGTACACCGCGTTGATGCTTGTTGCGGCAGAATGAGAAAGGCGCCGACTTTTTCAGCATGGTAATGCGCTTGGCATCGGTGTTGAGGAGAAAATATCGGGGAGGCATTATGGAGCTCGGGATTGAAGGCAGAAAGGCCATAATCGGCGGGGCGAGCGCGGGGCTGGGCAAGGCGTGTGCGCTGGCGCTTGCCAGGGAGGGGGTCGATGTGACGATTGTCGCCCGCACCAGGGAGAGGATCGAGGCGGCGGGAGCGGAAATAGCCGCCGCAACGGGCGTAAATGTTCAGGCCGTCGCCGTTGACATCAACACCGACGAGGGCCAAAAGGAGGTTCTTGCTGCCTGTCCGTCGCCGGACATAATCGTCAATAACTCCGGGGGGCCGCCTCCCGGCGATTTCCGTGACTGGGACAGGGAGGCATGGCTCGCGGCCTTGAACAACAACATGCTGGGGGCGATCTTTATGATCAAAAATACGCTTGACGGGATGATCGCCCGCCGGTTCGGACGGATTGTGAATATAACCTCAAGCGCGGTAAAAGCGCCGATCCCCATCCTGGGACTTTCCAACGGGGCGCGTTCCGGTCTCACCGGTTTCGTTGCGGGAATTGCCCGCGAGGCAGCTATCCACAACGTCACGCTCAACAACCTGCTCCCCGGCGATTTTGAAACGGAGCGTCAGCGATCCTACACGCAGGCGCTGGCGGAAACCGAGCATCGTTTATATGAAGAGATGCGAAAAATACGGGTTTCCGCAAATCCGACGGGGCGGTTCGGCAGGCCCGAGGAATTCGGCGCTTACTGCGTCTTTTTATGCAGCGTTCACGGGGGATTTATCACCGGGCAGAACCTGCTGATTGACGGCGGCAAGTATCCCGGCACTTTTTAAAAGCTGCTTCGCAGTCAGTTGTTAGGGGGGGGTAAATTATGAAAATCAGCAATGTTGCCCAGATGCAGGCGATGGACAGGGATGCTGTCGAAAAGTTTGGAATTTCCGAGCAGGTTTTGATGGAGAACGCCGGCCTTGCCTCCTGCGGGGCGCTTTTTCGTGAAGGGGGGGTAAAGGGGAAACGGTATGCCATTTTCTGCGGCGCCGGCAATAATGGCGGCGACGGACTGGTTGTAGCCCGCCATATCCTCTCGGGCGGGGGGACGCCCCATATCTTTTTTGCCGGCGACCCGGAACGTCTGCAAGGGGCGGCGAAAAAGAATTACGAGATTGTCGCAAAGCTGCCGATCGTGACGGAACGGGTAACGGCTGCGGCAGAGATTGAGGCGGCTGTTCTCGGGATGGACGGTATTGTCGATGCGCTTTTCGGGACCGGTCTTGCCCGCGCGGTGGAAGGAGTTTACCGGGAAATTGTAGAGCTGATCAACCGTAGCGGCAAGCCGGTTCTCAGCCTTGACATACCCTCCGGCATCAGCGGCGATACGGGGGCTGTTCTGGGGACGGCCGTGCGCGCCCACCAGACGGTAACCTTTGGTCTGCCAAAGATCGGAAACATGCTTTATCCCGGTTTCGAGCATTGCGGAAGGCTCAGTGTGGCGCATATCTCGTTTCCCCCCTCCCTGTACGAGGATGAAGCGATCCTGGTGGAAACAAACAGCGATCTGCCCCTCCCTGAAAGGGCAGCCACCGCCCACAAGGGCTCGCTCGGGGATGTGCTGTTTGTCGCCGGCGCCGCGGGCTATTACGGGGCGCCGTATTTCAGCGCAATGTCATTTCTGAAGGCCGGGGGAGGATACGCCCGTCTGGCCACTCCCCGCTCGATCGCGCCCTTCATCGCCATGAACGGCAGCGAGATCGTTTTTGTTCCGCAGGCGGAAACAGACACGGGCAGCATCGCTTTTGAAAACCTGGATTTCCTGCTCGCACTGGCAAAAAAGGTTGATATGGTTGTCATCGGTCCCGGCCTTTCTATTGCCGAAGAAACCGCGGGGCTTGTCCGGGGGCTTGTCTCGGCAGTGGAAAAACCGCTTCTGCTCGACGGCGACGGGATAACTGCCGTTTGCGGCCGTGCGGAGCTTATCAGCGGGCGTTCGGGGCCGACCGTTTTGACCCCTCATCCGGGGGAGATGGCGCGACTGACCGGAAAATCGGTTGCGGAAATAGAGAAGAACCGCATCGTTATTCTGCAGGATACCTGCACGAATCTGCACGTATATATTGTCCTGAAGGGCGCCCACTCCCTGATCGGCACGCCGGAGGGGCGCGTTTTTGTCAACATGAACGGCAATCCGGGGATGGCGACTGCCGGAGTCGGCGATGTGCTGACCGGGAGCATCGCCGCGATGTTCGGTCAAGGTCTCCCGCTTGCGGAAGCGGTGCGCAAGGGGGTGTTTCTCCACGGCCTTTCCGGCGATTTGGCCGCCGCCGACAAGGGGCAGGAGGGTTTGACCGCCCGGGATGTTTTGAACTATCTGCCCTATGCGCTCAAACAGGAAAGCGCCCCGGAAAGCAATCCTTCCGGCGCAGGAGGTAAAACGAAGGCTAAATTTCATAATCAGGAGAGGCAATTGCAAAACTCTCACATTCTGTCATTCCCGCAATGATTTTAAGCGGGAAAACGAAGTTTAATGTTCATAATCTGGTTCTAACTGCTTGAAAAACCGTATTCCCGATAGAAGCATTCGGGAATGACAAATAGTTTTGCAATTGGCTCAGGAGATTGCCACGACGCTACGCTCGTCGCAATGACGAGCAGCGACTTTTTACGAGGGCGTCAGCCTTTGATTACAGCCAAGGGTTCCAGCCTGACTACGATATCCACGAGATCCTGCTGTTCGGCCATCACCACAGCAATATCTTTATAGGCACCCGCCGCTTCTTCGAGATCCTGCCTGCCGCGGATGGCATGGATAATCCCCTGATCGTCGAGAATCTTTTTTTCCCTCTCAAGATTGAGGGTTTTGATGGCCGCCCGTCTTCCCATTTTACGGCCGGCGCCGTGAGAGCAGCTCATGAAACTCTCGGGGTTTCCCTTTCCTCTTACAATATAGCTGGCCGTTCCCTGGGAACCGGGGATGATGCCCATCTCTCCAAGACGCGCCGAGGTTGCGCCTTTGCGGTGAACGATGACGTTTTTGCCGAAATGATCTTCGAAGGCCGCATAATTATGGTGAATATTGATGGGTTCCACAAATTCCACATCCGTTATTTCCGCACTGATGGCTGCCCGTACCCGGTCGGCCATCAGTTTGCGATTGGCCAGAGCAAATTCCAGACAGTAACGCATCTCTCGCAAGTATGTCTTTGCCTCCTCCGTTTCAATGGGCAGAAAGGCCAGCTCCCATTTCTTCGGGACAGCGGAATGCCATTGTTCGTTTAACGCAATCGCCGTCTGGTTATAGCGGCTGGCTACCTTGAGGCCGATATTCCGGCTTCCCGAATGGATCATGAACCAGATATGGGCGTCCGATCCTTTCTGGATTTCGATGAAGTGGTTGCCGCCGCCCAGGGTTCCGAGCTGCTTGCACGCGGAGCGGTATTGGCGGTTTACCTCCGGATACAGGTCCGGATCTTCCATCTGCGGCATCAGACTTTCATCTTGGGCTTTTTCCTGGTGTTCGAAGCCGACGGGAACAGTTTCCCTGATTTTGCCAAGGATTTTCTTGAGCGCCGGCAAAGAAATTTTTGTCAGGTTCGTTGCGGTTGCCAGCATTCCACAGCCGATATCGACGCCGACGGCATTGGGGATCACAAAACCATTCGTGGCAATGACCCCGCCGATTGGCATCCCGTAGCCTTCGTGGGTGTCGGGCATGAGACAAACCTGTCTGAAGATGAACGGCAGGTTTGCCAGATTCTTCGCCTGGGCAAGGGCGTTGACGTCCGGGTTGTTGCACCAGCTCTTGATTATAACTCCTTCCGTGTCTATGTATTTCATCTTTTTGAGTCTTTCTTGTACGGCAGGAGGTGGCAAATAATCAGGGTCGTCTAAAAAAGGTTCTTACAGGTTACTGATTCGCGGAAAAGACGAGCATCTCTAAAGCGAATTTTTTTGCATCTGCGAGATCATGTTGATTAGGCTATCTGCCTTAAGCGTTCAAAAATGATCGGTTAAAAGAGCGCAAACCAGACGAGGACAAGGGCGATGCGGTAAATGCCGAAGAGGATGAACGTGTGGTTCTGTACGAAACGGATCAGGAATTTGATGCTCGCCAAAGCGACGATGAAGGAGGTCAGAAACCCGACTGCCAGGTAATTGAGCTGCAAGACGGAGAAGATGGCGCCGTTTTTATAAAGGTCGTAAACCGTCGCGGCGAGCATCGTCGGAACGGCCAGCAGGAAGGAAAATTCGACAATCATTGTCCTTTTCATGCCGAGGATCAGCCCCCCGACGATCGTCGCCGCGGAACGGGATACCCCGGGAATGACGGCAAGCGACTGAAAAACGCCGATCAGAAACGACTGCAGATAGGTAATTTCGGAGAGTGATTTTGTCGCGTCGTCTTTTTCACGATGGAGCATCTCGAAGACGATAAGGACGATTCCCCCGATAAGGAGCGACCACAGGACGACGGCCGCGGAGCCGAGGAGGATGGTTTTGATGATTTTGTAGAGAACAAAACCGATAACGCCAGTCGGCAGAAAGGCGATGGCCACCTTTTTGATCGTTTCCCAATCAACCAGCAGCTCTCGCCAATACAGGACGACGACGGAGAGGATCGCCCCCAGTTGGATGGCGATGTCAAAACTCTTGACGAACTCACTTTCCGCAAGTCCCAGCAGTTTGCCGGCGAGAATCAGGTGGCCGGTGGACGAAATGGGCAGAAATTCCGAAAATCCCTCGACGATGCCCAGAATGAGCGCTGTTGCTATCTCCACTTTATCTCCAGTTCATCTAAAACGAAGCTGCCCTTCCCCTTCCTGATGGAGGCGGAAACGGGTGAGGGCAGGATGCCGAGGCTCAGTGCTTAAAACAGCCGTTTTCGTAGATCAGCAGCTTCTCGCCTGTCTTCAGATGGGCCGTGACCGTTTTGGGTTCCGTGTTTACCATGTCCCAGTGCAGGGCCGAGTCGTTGAAGCCCAGCTTTTTCTTCAAGGCCGGAGTCATCGAGGTTTGGTCTCCGGAGAATGTGTCTGTATAGGATGCGCCGACGGCGATATGGCAGTTTCCATGGGCGCCGCCGAAATTCTCGTCGAAAAGGGTGTCGGCCATGAACATGTCGATGTGGGAGAATCGCCGATCGGTCAGCGAAAACTCGCCGAGCCGTTTGGCGCCTTTGTCCATGGCGAGCTGGCGAATGGTGAAATCCTCGCCCCTCTGAGCGCTGATTGCCACTGCCTCCCCCTTTGCAAAGGTCAGTTTTACCCCCTCCACATAGTTGCCGCTGCGATAAGAAGGCAGATTTGCGTAGTATGTACCCTTTGTCCCCCGCCAGTCCGGGGAGATAAAAAGCTCGAAACTCGGGATATTGTGTCCGGAGACTCCCAGCCACTGCCGCTGTTCCCCGGGAGATATCCACAGGTCGCAGCCGGCTGATTCTATGTGAAACCAGGCTGTACGCAAACTCCCCAGCCATTTTTTGATGGATGCCGCGTTACGCCTGATTTCCTTCCATTTTTCTACCGGATTGTTTTGATCCAGGTAACAGGCCCTGATTATCTGGTCGGTATATGCTGCTGTAGTCGTCCGGGCCTGCCGGGCGAGTTCCTCGGTCGGGAAGGTGCAGAGGGTCCAGCCGTAATCGCCCTGCTGTTCGCGCGCCTCGATAATGTCGCGGAGCTGCTTGCGGGCGACCAGCGCCTTGCCGATTTTCGCTGAATCAACGTCTTTCAGGTGGGTCAGCGATTCGGGAGCGTGCAGGTAGATGCGGCCATGGAGATTTTTGTAGAGCTCCTTTTCCCCCGGCGGCAGAAAAACGAGCTGACCGGCCCCCGATTTTTCAAAAAAGGAAAGCTCCATGGCCGAAGACAGGCTGCTCCGCTGCACGGGATGCATCCCCCGGGAGATTATCCTTTCATAGAGCAGCTCCGCCAGGCGCAGGGCTGCCCGGTCGTACTGAATCAGGATGATGTTTCCCTTGCGATAGCGGCCTTTCCGGGCCGTTTCCAGTCCCCAGACCAGGACGTCGGCGTATCTTTCCAGGTATTCCTCGCTCATGATCTCCCGAGTTTCTCTCATCACTGCAACACTCCCTTTCTCATTTCGTGTTCAGGATTTTTTCAATGAGCGCCATATCCGCCCCCAGGACAACCTGTCCGTCTATAAGAAAGAGCGGCGTTCCGGTCACGCCCACCTGCCTGCCGATTTCCTGGTGCGCCTTCAGGCGTTCCTCCGCCGCAGCCGGCGCTTTGCAGGGCAATAACTTCATGTCGTCCAGTTTGCCGGTCATTGCCTCCTCATAGGCCTTTGCTGGATCAGCGGCGCAGAAGACCTGCAGCGTTTTTGCCTTCGCGTCCTTGTGCGAAGCTGCCGGCAGCAGAAAAACGTAGCGGGTCAAATCCTTTCTGCCGGCAAGGTAAGCTGACGCTTTTCGGCAGTAGGGGCAGTCAATATCGGTGATCTCGACGATCTGATGTTTTCCGTTCCCGATTCGGATGGCCTTGTCGAGGGGAGCGGCTTTCAATTTTATGCCGATGAGCTCGGCGGATCTCTTTTCGGTGAGGTTCTCCCCGCTGCTTGTTACAATCGGCCCATAGACCAGGTATTCCTGTCCCGGGGCGTAATAGACGATTCGGCTCCCTACCGTAACTTCATACAGGCCGGCGACCGGGGTAGGCTTGATGCTATCCGCACGGATTGCGGGGAAGCTCTTGCGGAAAGATTCTTCCGGTGTTGCCGCGACGGCTGTTACTGTGGGCAGCAACGCCAGCAGTAACGAGCTGTACAATATTGCAAATGTCTTTTTCATGCGAAAATCTCCTTTAATAATTGAACCGAACAGATTTAAAGGTCGGCCCCGGTTTTAGACGCGCCGTCCGACAACGTAGTCTGCGACGGTAAAGAGCGCTGTTTTGGCGTCCGAATCAGCAAATTTGGCAAGAAACCCCTTTGCCTCTGCAACGTATTTTTTGGCTTTTTGCAGCGAGTAGGGGATGCCGTCATAGCGGTTTATCAGCTTCATGATCGCCGCCGCCGAATCTTCATCCCTGTTTTTAACCCCGTTCTGCACGAGGGTTTTTTCCTCCTGAGTGCATTTTTTGAGGGTGCGGATAAGGGGCATGGTCAGTTTCCCGTCTCGGATATCCTGGCCGATCGCCTTGCCGAATTCTTCTTCTTTGCCGACATAATCGAGGGCATCGTCGGTGATTTGAAAGGCGGTCCCCAAACCCATGCCGAAGCGGGTGAGGGCAGCAACCTGTTCCTCCTTCGCGTCGGCGATAATTCCGCCAATGGCGCACGCGGCGGAGATGAGGATAGCCGTTTTTTTCTCGACAATCGCCAGGTACTCCTCTTCGGTGGTATTGACGTCCCCCGCCTTCATCAATTGAAAAACCTCTCCTTCCGACATCATGTTTGTCGTCTGCGAGATAAGCTTGAGGATGGCACGGTTTCCGTCTTCGGTCATCAACTTGAAAGATTTTGAGTACAGGAAATCGCCAATCAGCACACTGGCCTCGTTGCCCCAGATGCGGTTTGCGGAGATCCTCCCGCGCCTTGTTTCCGCATGGTCAACGACGTCGTCATGAAAGAGCGTGGCGGTGTGGATGAACTCGATCATTGCGGAAAGCGGGTAACGGCGCTCGCCCCGGTAGCCGCAGAGCTCCGCCGCCGCCAGGAGCAACAGGGGGCGGAAACGCTTTCCTCCGCCGCCAATCAGGTGATGGACGATTTCCGGGATCAGCTTTACCTCCGATTCGAGGCAGGTTTCCATATATTCCCCTGCCCGTTTCAGATCGTTGCCGAAATAATTAAAGACATCCTGCATCTGCATTTCTTTCTCCTTTATGTTGCCGCGACGCATCCTCAAGCGTGCCGCTCCCGGAAATGTCGAGAAAGGGCTTTATAGATGATGCCGGCAGAAATGTCAAACAAGCCGGAACCAGAAATCTAATGCCGGATATTTTTTTTGCCTGTCGGCGCCCGTTGCCGGCGGCAAATTATTGGCGTTGTAAAGAGGAGTTGTATAGGATATAAAAAAACAGGAGGCAAGATATGGAAAAAGAAGAAATAACACTGGATGACAAGGAGCTGACGAGATATTCGCGCCAGATTATGTATCCCGACTTCGGGGAAGCCGGGCAGCGCTGTTTGAAAAGGTCCCATGTGCTGATCGCCGGCTTGGGCGGTCTCGGTTCTCCCAATGCTACGAATCTGATTTATGCGGGCATCGGGAAGCTGACGCTTATTGACTGCGACGTTGTCGATCTTTCCAACCTCAATCGCCAGACGCTGCACTGGGAAAAGGATGTCGGCGCGCTGAAAGTAGTTTCCGGTTCGGGAAAGCTGGCGGCAATGAATTCAAAAACAGAAATAAGGCCTTTGAATGTGAGGATAACGGCGGACAATGCCGGGGAATTGCTCGCAGGGGTTGATCTGGTCGTGGATTGCATGGATAATATGGAGACGCGATTTGTTCTGAATGAAAGTTGCGTGAAAAAAGGCGTGCCCTTCATCCACGGTGGCGTCACGGGTCTGGACGGGCAGCTTACCACAATCATTCCCGGGAAAACCCCTTGTCTCGAGTGTATTTATCCGCGGGGCATCGGTGGAGGAAAAAGGGTTCCTTTCCCGATTTTTGGCGCTACTGCGGCACTTGTTGCCTCATTGCAGACCATGGAAGCCATAAAGCTGCTGACCGGCTTCGGAGAGCTGCTCGCCGGGAAAATGCTCTTTGTCAGCGGGGAGGGCATGGAATTTACCACTATTGAAATTGAACGAAAGAAAGACTGTCCAATTTGCGGGGGAGGCAAGAGATGAGCATCAAAACAATGATCCACCCTTTTCTTAATGACGGCAAGGAACTTCAACTCGAGGTTGACGGAAATACTGTGGGGGAATGCCTGCGGTCGATATTGCAGCAGTATCCGGCCATGGAAAAGAAGATGTTCGACAAAAAAGGCAGGATAAAAGGCTATATCGAGGTTCTTGTAAATGACCATGGGATTGGCGCGGATGAACTGGCATATGCAGTCAAGGATGGCGACTCCATGAATATTATAGTTTTTCTGTCCGGGGGCTGAAGTTGAAACATCGCTTTTCACTGCATAATTTCTTCATTACTCAATGATATTGTATCCAATATAGTCTGGTAACTATCAAGCAGCATATCACTGCGATTTTCCATAATTAAATATTTTTTGATATATCACTTTAATATAAAACGCTATTTATTTTAAAAAAATAATTGACAGGGATCTTTAAATGTATTATTGGTGCCCGGAATTTTTGTTTTGTCTATAATTTTGGATACATTTATGGAAAAGGTCCTGCTGAATAAACCACCTGCACAACAACGGTTATCCGTCCGGGAAAATACCTATCAAAAACTGAAGGAGGCAATTTTTTCCAATAGATTCGTCGCGGGCGAGCGGTTGGCGGAAGAGCAGCTTGCCGCGGAGCTGGGGGTGAGCCGAACGCCGGTGCGGGAAGCTCTCCATCGGCTC
The DNA here is from genome assembly GCA_019429105.1 of Syntrophobacterales bacterium. NCBI lineage: Bacteria > Pseudomonadati > Thermodesulfobacteriota > Syntrophobacteria > Syntrophobacterales > Syntrophobacterales bacterium. The sequence continues at coordinate 10,635 of JAHYJE010000027.1, read as the reverse complement.
GAACAGGATGGATTCATCGAACCTCTGGGAAAAAGGGGATTTTGCATCCCGGATAATTCTCCTGAAGAGATTAGAGACATCTTCGCCTTGCGGGCGGCCTTGGAGGGGCATGCCCTCCGGCTGATCTGCAGGCGGATTACCGATGAGCAGATCGGGCTGCTTCAGGAAATTGTAAACAAGGCGGAAATCGCCATGCTGCAAAAAAAGGTTGATGATCTTTCCAGAGCCAATGTGGCGTTCCACGATGCCCTGATGGGAATGATCGCGTACAAGTGCCGCTTTTATAATTTTATTGTCAATATGAGACAATATGTTCTGAGATATCGGAAAAACACCCTGACGAACTTTGGGGTGGGGGAAAGGTGCGTGGATGGCCATCGCATGATCCTGCTGGCATTGAAGCTTCGGGATGAGGACTTGTGTGAAAAGGTGATGAAGAGGCACATCCAGATTTCCGGGGAAGAGGCGCTTCGGCTCAGCCTCGGGAAACTGCAATAACGCAAGTTTTGGTTTCATCGATATAACGATTAAAACTACCAACTAATAACCGGCAGAAGGAGGAACAAACAGCATGGCGTATTCCAGTGGTCGTCATTTTTTACAGATTCCGGGACCAACCAATGTTCCCGAGCAGGTGCTCAGGGCCATGGCCAAACCGACCATCGATCACCGCGGGCCGGAGTTCAAGGCTCTGGGGATGGAGGTTTTGGCCGGGCTGAAACCTGTTTTCAAGACAACCGAACCGGTAATTATTTTTGCGTCGTCAGGAACCGGCGCCTGGGAGGCGGGGCTCGTCAACACCCTTTCCCCCGGAGACAAGGTGCTGATGTTCGAAACCGGCCACTTTGCAACCCTGTGGAAAAACATGGCCCTCCGCCTGGGGCTGGAGGTTGAGTTTGTTCCCGGCGATTGGCGGCATGGGGTGGATCCAGCCGTGGTCGAGGCCAAACTTTCCGAGGATCGCGATCATCGGATAAAGTCCGTTAATGTAGTCCACAACGAGACCTCCACGGGAGTGCTCAGCCGGATCGGGGAGATCCGCAAGGCCATCGATCGTGCCGGTCACCCCGCCCTGTTCATGGTTGATACGATCTCTTCGCTGGGGTCTGCCGATTACCGCCATGACGAATGGGGCGTAGATGTGACAGTCGGCTGTTCCCAGAAGGGGCTGATGCTTCCTCCCGGCCTCGGCTTCAACGCAATCAGCGCCAAAGCCCTTGCCGCGGCAAAGAATGCGCGACTGCCCAAGTCTTACTGGTCTTGGGAGGCGATGCTGGGCGTCAACAAGGATGGCTTCTTCCCCAGTTCTCCTTCGACCAACCTGCTCTATGGCCTTCGGGAATCACTTCATCTGCTCAATGAGGAGGGGTTGGAAAACGTCTTTGCGCGTCATATCCGCCATGGCGAAGCGACAAGGCGGGCGCTTAAAACCTGGGGAATTGAGAATCTCTGCCTCAATCCGGAAGAGTACAGCCCGGTTTTGACGACGGTTCTGATGCCGGAGGAGAAAGGGGCCGACGCCTTTCGGGGGGCGGTGCTTGCGAAGTTCAACATGTCTTTGGGCAGCGGTTTGGGCAAGCTCAAGGATCGGGTCTTTCGCATCGGCCACTTGGGGGATCTGAATGACCTGATGCTGCTGGGAACACTCGGCGGCGTGGAGATGGGATTCACCCTGGCGGGTGTTGCTCATAAGAAGGGCGGTGTCGTAGCGGCAATGGAGTATATGGCTGCCTGTTGAATCGGAGCCAAGGTGGTTCGTAAACTGATTTCGCTTAATTAATAAGGAGGAAAAGATGAAACGACAGATCCGAACATTATGGTATGGAGCGCTGCTGCTCGTCGTGGCGGCGCTGACCGGTGTTGCGATGGCAACTCCTGCGGCTGCTTGGGAACCCGCCAAGCCGGTGGAGTTCATTGTTCCCGCTGGTGCGGGCGGTGCGTCAGACCAGATGGCGCGCACAATCCAGAGCATCATCCTGAAACACAAATTGATGAAACAGCCCGTTATGATCTTTAACAAGAACGGCGCGAGCGGCGCCGAGGGCGCCATGGAGGTCAAAGAGGCCAAGGCAGATCCCCACAAGCTCCTGGTAGCGTTCTCCCTCATCTATACCCTGCCGATCGCTCAGAATCTGCCGCTCGGCTGGGAAAACTTCAATCCGGTGGCAATGATCGCCAAGGATGATTTTATCCTGTGGGTCAATTCCGATTCGCCGTACAAGACAGTGAAGGACTATGTGACTGCCTTAAAAGCGGCGCCGGAGGGGTCCTTCAAGATGGGCGGCACCGGCTCGAAGCGGGAAGATCAGATCATCACGGTTGCATTCCAAAAAATCGTTGGGAAAAAAATAACCTATATCCCCTATAAGAGCGGCGGCGAGGCTCAAATCCAACTGGCCGGCAACCACATCACTTCCAATGTCAACAACCCCAGCGAGAACGTTGCCCAGTGGCGGGCCGGCAAGGCGCGCCCCCTATGCGTCTTCTCCAATCATCCCATGGACTATAACAAAAAGGTTGCGGACATCGCCTGGTCCGACATCCCGACCTGCAAATCGCAGGGAGTCGATGTGCAATACCAGATGCTGCGCGCCTTCTTCCTGCCGCTCGGAACCACCAAGGAACAGGTTGCGTTCTACGCCGACATGTTGAAGAAAGTGGTTGCCACCCAGGAGTGGAAAGACTACACCGAGAACATGGCGCTCACAAGGCACTATGCCACCGGAGACGAGTTTGTCGACTTCCTGAAAAAGGATATGGCAAAACACGTACAGCTGATGACCGAAGCCGGGTTTGTAGCCAAGAAATAGCTGAGAATCACGCCGGTTCCGGCGGGTCGGGGTACCGGAGCCCGATCCGCCGGTCCGGCGCTCTGTTTCTCCGTTCGTCATGGGAGGGTGTTCATGGAACAGAAACAAACGCAGGAACGACCCCGTTCGGTCCGGTTGACGTATCAGGCAGCGGAGATGGTCGTGGCCGTTGCCATCTTCCTCATCGGCGTTGCGATGATGATGGACGGTTATAGAGTCGGAATGGGTTGGGCTCCTGAAGGGCCTGAGGCGGGATACTTTCCGTTCCGGACCGGGGCCATCATCGGTATTTCAAGCTTGGTTGTTTTTCTCAGGGCGCTTCTCGGCAAACACCGCAATCATGAGCTCTTCGTTTCCCGGGACCGCTTCAGGCAGGTGCTTTACGTGCTGATACCCGCTGTTCTCTATGTATTGGTCACCCAATTCATCGGCATCTATGTCGCCTCCGCCCTGTTCATCGGCGGTTTCATGCGGGTGATGGCCCGGTTCAACTGGCTTAAAGTCATCTTGGTCAGCGTCTGCATAAGTGCAGCGCTTTTCTATGCGTTTGAAATTCAATTCATGGTTCCGCTGCCCAAAGGGCCGCTGGAATCCCTGTTCGGCTACTGAACTATTTAAACTGAAGCGAAGCACGACCGCTTAGGAGGACTGTCAAATGGAGAACGTGTTAAATCTATTCCATGGTTTTTCGGTTATACTGAGCTGGTATAACCTCGGCATGATGGCGGTCGGCCTTATACTGGGAGTCATCGTCGGCGTGCTGCCGGGCCTGGGAGGGCCGAACGGCGTGGCTATCCTGCTGCCGCTCACGTTTACCATGTCTCCCACCTCGGCGATTGTCATGCTGTCGTGTATCTATTGGGGCTCCCTGTTTGCAGGGGCCATTACCTCGATCCTGTTCAACATTCCCGGTGAATCGCATTCGGTGGCCACCACGTTCGACGGCTACCCCCTGGCCCAGCAGGGCAGGGCCGGTGAAGCTCTCACTGCCTCCTTTACCGGATCGTTCTTCGGCGCCCTTTTTTCCGTTTTGATGATCACCTTTCTTGCGCCGCTGGTGGCAAATTTTGCTCTGCACTTCGGTCCGCCTGAATTCTTTGCCGTCTATTTTCTGACCTTTGCCAGTTTCATCGGCACCGGCAAGGACACCGCCAAGACGGTCATTGCCCTGATGCTGGGCTTTGGCCTGGCGCAAATCGGCATGGATAACGTCAGCGGCACGCTCCGTCTTACTTTTGGCTGGTCCGAGCTGCTCAGGGGCGTCGATTTCCTGGTGGTGGTGATCGGCCTGTTCGGCGTCGCGGAAATCCTTGTCAGCATGGAAGAGGGTCTCAAATTCGAAGGGGTACACGCCAAGATCAACGCGACGGTCGTGTGGCAGACGTGGAAGAAGCTGCCAAAGTACTGGCTGACGCTGCTCTCAGGCGCGGTCATTGGCGCCTGGATGGGTTTCAAGCCGGGCGGTGCAACGGCCGCATCCTTCATGAGCTACGGCCTTGCCAAGCGCTTCTCGAAGAATGGCGATAAGTTCGGCACCGGGGAACTGGAAGGCGTGCTTGCCCCCGAGACCGCCGCCCACGGGTCCGGATGCGCGGCGTTGCTGCCGATGATGGCGCTGGGCATACCCGGTTCGGCCACTGCAGCGGTGCTGTTGGGCGGCCTGATGATCTGGGGGCTGCAGCCGGGGCCGCTGCTCTTCGTCGAGCAAAAAGACTTTGTCTGGGGCCTGGTCGCCAGCATGTATCTGTCGAACGTCGTCGGTCTGGTCATCGTTCTGTTCACCGTGCCGCTGTTCGCGGCGATCCTTCGCATCCCCTTCTCGATCATCGCCCCGGTCATTGTCGTGGTGTGTGCGGTTGGCGCCTACACCGTGAACAATGCCATGTTCAACATCTGGGTCATGTTGCTATTCGGCGTTATAGGTTATGTCTTTAAAAAGCTGGATTATCCATTGGCGCCTCTGATATTGGCCCTGGTGCTTGGAGACGCGACCGAAGTCTCGTTCCGCCAAGCCATATTGGGATCCCAGGGTGCGTTGAGTGTTTTCTTTTCAAACTGGCTTGTCGGCGCGATGATGGCCGCCGGGCTCCTCCTGGCGTTCTCGCCGGCGATGGCGCTTGCGTGGGGTAAATTTCGTCAGGCCTTAGCCAGGTAGTTCGGACGCAGGGGATGCACGTGAGGGTCCAGTGATGGTTCGAGCCGTATCCGGAGGGATGCGGCTTATTGCCCAGCGGGGAGGGCCAAGGATGGGGGAGAAAACAATGGTTATCGAAGTCTGGCATGCCGATTCGCTGGCCGGGCCGGTGGGCGAGTTGAAAAGGGCGTTTGAGGCTGCCAACTCCGCAGTGACCGTAAATACTGTCTCGGGGCGCTCCCGGGAGCTGGCCGGGCGGATCGAGAACGGGGAACGCTGCGACGTTTTTGCGTCTTCCGCTCCGGCTATTATAGAGGAGATGTTTAAAAAGAGAATCGGCAACCGGCCCGCCGCCTCCTGGTACGCTGTCTTTTCTAGTAACGAGCTGGTGGTGATTACAAAAAAGGGCAATCCCTGCGGGTTGAGGAAAATGACAGATTTGGCCCGGGAGGGAATTACGCTGGCGCGGGTGACCGGTGAAAATGATCTGGCCGCCGGCCGGACCGTTGAATTTATCCAAAGGGCGTCCGAATTCGAAGGCAATCCTGACCTGGCGCAAAAGATCATCGCGGGCGCCGCCCCGGAAAGGACGATTCCCGATGTCTTGCGGGCGGTGCAGCGCGCCGGGGTCGAAGCCGGCATTGTGTATCGCTCGGCGGCGGTTACGATTGCCGGCGACGTGGAAATTTTGTCTTTTCCGGCTGCGGTAAACCTCAGTGAAAAGATCCGGAATGCCGTCACAATCCCGGGGACGGTCGGCAATGAGGCGGCCGCGATCCGCTTTGTCCGGTTCATGCTTTCCGCCGAGGGGGGCCGGATCCTGCTTTCGACCGGCCAGCCGCCGCTCATCCCGCCCCTCAAGGAGGGCGATATTCCGCGCGAAATTGAGCTTTCGCTCTAATTTTGGGCCGCGGGTCAAGGAATTTCCCATCCGCTATGTGCTTTTCTGCAAGCAGAACTTTCCAATAACCTTTTAAAATAATAAAGGGCAATTGCCGTAATCCACACCTCATAAAATCCCCGATGGGGATAAATGCAGTGGGTGAAGGGTGATGCCGACAATGCAGGAGTCGTTCAAAACAGGGAGGCAAAAATATTCCTTGACAGGAATTTACCTAATTGATATGAGCCACCGGGGATAGGGTTATATATAGATACTTAACAATATCGGACACTTTTACACAATGCAAGGAGACGGTCTTAGAAGTTTGATTATTTTTTCATTTTCCGGAGAGGTTCTTAAGATAGTCAGGCAGAAGGACATCTCTGAAATACTCCTGTTTTTCAAATCATTACGTTTTTACATTCTTTACTTGTCCAACTCCCTTATTAATGAAGGTAATGCGGCGGCGTGTTTTTATCGAGTGAATATCGGTAAAGCGGTACGACACTAACGGGTATATGGAGCTATGAAGTCGGTGTATTTTTAATAAAGAGAGGAGATAATTTATGTCCAGGTTAGACGCTTTAGATCCAAGAGAGTATGCAGATTGGCAGATTGCCGAGGAGGCGGAAAAGGATATGCCGACCCCCGACGATTGGCGGGAAAAGATGGGACTGCAGAAGGATGAAGTTATTCCGATGGGGAAGTTGTGCAAGCTCGATTACATGAAAATACTCAAGCGCCTTAAGGACAAAAAGGACGGGAAGTATATCGAGGTTACGGCAATTACCCCGACTCCCCTGGGAGAAGGCAAGACCACTACGGTTCTGGGTTTGATGGAAGGACTGGGCAAAAGGGGTCAGAATGTTGGCGGCTGTCTGCGTCAGCCCTCCGGCGGCCCGACAATGAACGTCAAGGGCACGGCGGCGGGAGGCGGAAAGGCGCTCCTCATCCCGATGACGGAGTTTTCCCTGGGTCTTACCGGCGACATCAACGATATCGCCAATTCCCATAACCTGGCGATGGTAGCGCTCAACGCCCGGATGCAGCACGAAAGAAATTATGACGATGCGGAACTTGCCAAAAGAAATCTGAAGCGTCTCGACATAGATCCCAACAACATTCAGATGGGCTGGGTTATCGATTTTTGCGCCCAGGGTCTGCGGAATATCATCATGGGGCTGGGCGGCAAGATGGACGGTTACCTGATGCAATCCCGTTTCGGCATTACCGTAAGTTCGGAGCTGATGGCCATCCTCGCCATTGCCCGCGATCTCAAGGATCTCCGGGAGAGGATCGGCAATATTATCGTTGCCTATGACAAAAAGGGCAATCCCGTTACCGCCGAGCAGTTGGAAGTCGCCGGCGCGATGACCGCGTGGATGCGCAACACCCTCAACCCCACCTTGATGAGTACGGTAGAATTCCAGCCCTGCATGGTTCACGCCGGCCCGTTTGCCAACATCGCCGTCGGTCAGTCTTCGGTGATTGGCGATCGCATCGGCCTGAAGATGTTCGATTACCATGTGACCGAAAGCGGCTTTGCCGCCGATATCGGATTCGAGAAGTTCTGGAATGTGAAATGCCGGGCCAGCGGACTGGTTCCCAATGTGTCGGTATTGACCGCCACGGTCCGCGCCCTGAAGATGCATGGCGGCGGGCCCACCGTTGTCGCCGGGCGGCCGCTTCCCGAGGAGTACACGAAGGAAAATCTCGGTCTTCTGGAAAAAGGTCTCGAAAACATGACGCACCTGATCGGGGTTATCAAGAAATCGGGAATCAACCCGGTGGTCTGCATAAATTCATTCCATACGGATACCAAGGAGGAGGTTGCGCTGGTGCGCAAGTTCGCGGAGAAGGCCGGCGCCCGCTGCGCCCTTTCCGAACACTGGCTCAAAGGCGGGGACGGCGCGCTGGAATTGGCCGACGCGGTGATCGATGCCTGCAAGGACAAGGTCGATTTCAAATACCTCTATCCGCTGGAGATGCCGCTCCGCCAGAGGGTTGATTTGATCGCCCGCGAGGTTTACGGGGCCGACGGGGTTTCCTGGGCGCCGGAGGCCGAGGCGAAGGCGAAGAAGTTCGAGGCCGATCCTGCGCTTAAGGATTACAGCACGATGATGGTAAAAACCCATCTAAGTCTTACCCATGACCCGACGAAGAAAGGCGTGCCCAAGGGTTGGACGCTGCCGATCCGCGACGTCCTGATCTTCGCCGGCGCCAAGTTCCTCTGCCCGATGGCCGGCACGATCAGTCTGATGCCGGGCACCAGCTCCGACCCGGCCTATAGGCGGGTTGATGTCGATGTAGAAACAGGCAAGGTCAAGGGGTTGTTCTGATTGAGATAGCGGGGCGCAAGCGATTGCGCCCCGCTTATTGTTTAGCATGGGAAAGCGTAAGTGATGGAGAAGCACAGCGTTACATTCAGCCCCAGCGGTGTCAGACTGAAGGTTGACGATGGAGAAAACCTGCTCCAGGCGGCGATGGAAGCCGGCATCCATATCAACGCCTCCTGCGGCGGCAACGGGACTTGCGGAAAATGCCGGGTCAAAATCATCAACGGCAAGGTTGACTCCCCGTTGAGTTCCATGCTCCCCCAGGAAGATTACAATGCCGGTTATCGCCTTGCCTGCCTCACCACAATCCGCGAAGACGTCGAGATCGAAATCCCGCTCGACTCCCAGGTTGATAAATCGGTTCTGCTGAAGGAAGGACAGAAATTTGATCATCCCTATCTCCTGTCGCCCAAGGATCTGTTTCAGCTTGTTCAGGGCTGGGAGGTTGAACCGACCGTTTTCAAACGCTATGTGACAATGGAGCCCCCGACCAAGAACGATAATGCCAGCGACCTGACGCGCCTGATCAATGCCATAAAACAACAGCATAATATTAGAGGCGTCTCTACAGATTTTCGACTAATTATGAAGCTCAGCCAGTTGCTGCGCGATGCCAACTGGAAGGTTACCGTAACCCTTGTGCAGACCCGCAAGGGATATAAATTGATCAACGCCGAGCAGGGGGACCGCACCCAGCATAATTATTCAATAGTTGTCGATATTGGCACAACGACGATCTTCGGTCAGCTTCTCGATCTCAATCAGGATGTCAAGACGGCGTGCGCCGAAGGCGCCTGCGACGGGGCGAAGCTTTTTGCGCTGGCGGAGGGGTCCGACTACAACCCGCAGATAAGCTATGGTGAGGATGTGATAACCCGCATCGTCTATTCCCAGAAGCCGGGCGGGCTCCAGAAGCTGCAGGAGGTGGTGGTTGAATCGATAAACAATATCATCGACGAGTTGTTGACAACAAGCGGCGTGGATGTATCGCTGGTCTCCCACCTCGTTATTGCCGGCAACACCACCATGACGCAGCTTTTTCTCGGGCTGGACCCCAAGTACCTTCGCCTTGCGCCCTACGTGCCGACGGCGAATCTTATCCCGCCCATGCGGGCCGTGCATCTGGGCATAAAGCTTGGGGATCACGTGCATGTTTATATTTTTCCCTGTGTCGCAAGCTACGTCGGCGGCGACATCGTAGCCGGGGTGCTTGGCTCCGGCATTTTCCAGCGGGAAGACCTGACCCTTTATATGGATATCGGCACAAACGGCGAGATCGTGGTCGGCAACAAGGACTGGCTTGCCAGTGATTCCTGTTCAGCCGGGCCCGCCTTTGAGGGCGGGGGCATAAAGTTCGGCATGCGGGCCACGCGCGGCGCCATTGAAGAGGTGAGCATCAACCCCGTCACCTACGAACCGATGATTCTTACGATTGGCCGGGTCAAGCCGATCGGAATCTGCGGATCAGGGTTAATAGACGCTGTTGCCCAGCTGATTAAGGCGGGTGTGATCGATCAGGCGGGGAAATTCTATCGGGACCTTAAAACGGAGCGGGTGAGAAAAGGGCCGGATGGGTACGAATATGTGCTGGCCTTTCAGAAGGACACCCGTCTGAACGATGATATCGTGGTTACGGAGATAGATGTTGAGAACCTGATCCGGACGAAGGGATCGATCTACGCCGGCTGCAAGGTGCTGCTGCAAAGCGTGGGGCTTGGTTTCAAGGATCTTGACCGGGTCATTATCGCCGGCGGATTCGGTCGTCATCTGAATCTGGAGAAGGCTATTTTCATCGGCCTGCTGCCGGAAATGGAAATGGACAAGTTTACCTTTGTCGGGAACGGTTCCCTGCTGGGCGCCCGGCTGCTTTCCTTTTCCCAGGAGCTGCTCAAGGAGACCGAGCGGATAGCCCTGATGATGACCAATATAGAGTTGAGCAATTATCCCAGCTATATGGATGAATTTGTAGCCGCCTTGTTTCTGCCGCACACGGATGTCAATGCCTTCCCGAATGTCATGAAACGTCTGCCGGCAAGAAGGGGGAAGTAAGTAAATGAGTTTTACAATTGCGGTTTCCGGCAAGGGGGGGACGGGCAAGACTACCTTTGCCGGGATGATTCTGAGATATATTCTCGAAAACAAAAAAGGAGCTGTTTTGGCGGTAGATGCGGATGCCAACACCAACCTTAACGAGGTACTGGGCGTTGATGTCCGGACGACGATCGGCGACATGCGCGAAATGATGAGAACAGATGTCCCCGTTGGCATGACGAAGGACGTCTGGTTCGAATATCAGATTCAGAAATCCCTGACTGAAGCCAAGGGTTTTGACCTGCTCGCGATGGGACGTCCGGAGGGCTCCGGCTGCTATTGCGCTGCGAACAGCGTGGCCAGGATGTGCGTTGATGTGCTGACGAAAAACTACGCCTATATCGTTATCGACAACGAAGCCGGCATGGAGCATTTCAGCCG
>JAHYJE010000026.1 GCA_019429105.1 Syntrophobacterales bacterium | reverse complement strand
ATTTGGAGGCATGTTCTGCGTTTGGCCAGACTCCTGACAAGGCTCTTCAAGAGGTTCAAAAAGCCAAAGAGCTTTGGTTGCAGGCTGCCCGGGCTGAGAAAAAACCGATTCCTCCTCCAAAGTACCGACCGGTTATCTATCAAGCCGCAGGCCGGATGAAGAATGGTCCGGACGCTCAATTCCGCTGATTGCCATCCGCTTTTGTTCTGGCGCTTCGCGCCAGTCCATCCCGCAACAAATTGGGTGCACAATCCTGATTATTCTGCTGTTGCGCTGTTATGCGCCGAAAAAGACCCGCTCACATGTCATCGTATGCTGCTGATCTGCCGCTATTTACGCGCTGATGATGTTGTTATCAGTCATATTCTTGAGGACGGCGCCTTGGAGGATAATCGGGATACGGAAATGCGTCTGATGAGATTATTGAAACTTGATTCGGACGACCTTTTTTGCTCCAAAGAAGAGCTGATCGAACTTGCCTATAATCTCCAAAGTGAAAAAGTGGCCTATAGTCTGATTGAAAAAGCCTGAGATCATGAATAAAATAAAGGTATTCACCATTGGTTTCACCAAAAAGACGGCAGAGGAATTCTTTACAATTCTGAAGAAAGCGGGAGTCAAGCGGGTGATCGATATCCGGCTCAACAATGTCTCTCAACTGGCCGGGTTTGCCAAGCGGGATGATTTGCGCTATTTTCTGCGGGCGATCGGCGAAATTGATTATCTTCATCGCCCGGATCTGGCGCCGACTCAGCAGATACTGGATGCCTTCAAGAAAAACAAGGGAAGCTTGGTTGATTACGAGCGGGACTTCCAACAATTGCTTGTCGAAAGACAGGCAGAAATGAACATAACCCCGGAACTGCTGAATGAGGGCTGCCTCCTGTGCAGTGAGGATAAGCCCCTGCATTGCCATCGCCGGCTCGTCGCCGAATATTTGCGTTCAAAATGGGGAAACGTGCGGATCATTCACCTATAAACCTTTCCCGGTCAATCCTGAATTATACGGAATGACCGGGAAATGGTTTTTTACCCCCAGTAAACCAGATTGGTCTCCTGCTTGGCGGCCAGGTGCGGATGGTTCGGCAAGACGCGGATCCCGTAGTTGTGGGCGCCATTCTTTTTGACCCGATAGGAAATGAAGAATTTGAGAATGCCCACGGAATCCCTGCCCTCCAGCGGCAGCTGAACACATTCCGGCTGCCAGACAGCGCCGGGATCGCTCCTGCCAATTACCATCTCTACCAGAATCTCTTCCGGGGCCATCTTGCCGGGGTCGATCCGGACGCTTACCTCGAGAGGTTCCTCCACCCGGATGGTATCGCCCTGAATTCCCGCAACAACAACCTCAATAATGTGCAGCGAGGAGAAACGCATCGGCAGTTTCTGTTTCCAATCGGCCAGTTCGCGGGCCATTTTGTAGTTGTCGAGATAGATGTCATGTTCACGCAGCGCCGTAGGCAGGTAGAGGTCGTGATAGTAATCTATCAGCATGCGGTTAGTATTAAACATAGGGATAAGAGTCTGCATGGAACGCTTGACCATGGCGATCCATCGCTCCGGAAGACCGGATATTTCCCTTTCATAGAACATGGGAACCACCGAGTTTTCCAGCAGTGAATAGAGCGACTCGCTGTCCTCCTGATCGGGATTTCCTGGTTCATCCCGGTACTCATTGACGACGGGACCGATTGTCCAGCCGTTGGTCCCGTCATAGCCCTCAACCCACCAGCCATCGGAGATGCTGAGGTTAAGAACGCCATTGGCAACCACCTTTTCGCCGCTGGTGCCGGAGGCCTCCATTGGGCGGCGGGGATTGTTCAGCCAGACGTCCACCCCCTGAACGAGCTGCCGGGCAACGCCAATTCCGTAACCCTCCACAAAAAATATTCTTCCCCGGAAGCGGGGATCCTTGCAGACGCCTATTACCTTTTTGATCAATTCTTTTCCCATGTCATCCATCGGGTGAGATTTTCCGGAAAACACTATTTGCACCGGCCGGGTGGGATGGTTCAAGATTCGGTCGAGCCGATCGAGGTCGGAAAGGATCATATCCGCCCGCTTGTAAGGCGCGAAGCGGCGGGCAAACCCAATTGTCAGCGTCGTCGGATTCAGTCTGGAGAAAAGCTCTTCCTGCCATGTCTTTGTATAGCCGTATTTGCTCCAGTTGCGGGCAATTTCATCCCGGAGGAAATAGACCAGTTTCTGCCTTAGTTCGTATCTGGCCCGCCACAGGATGTTGTCGGGAATTTCCTGCACCCGCGCCCAGTATTCCGGATCGGACAGGTGCTTTTCCCAGTCCATGCCGAGGAAGGTGTTGAACACCGTTTTCATCCGCGGGGCGATATAGGAAAGGGTATGGGCGCCGTTGGTAACATGGGTGATCGGGATGTCCGATTCATCGAAACCCTTCCACACATCGCGCCACATCCTCCGGGAGACCTCTTCGTGCAGTTTGCTTACGGCGTTGCTTTTGTGGGCCATATTCAGCGCCAGGATCGTCATGAAGAAGGGCTTGCCTTCTCCCGCTTCCCTCCGTCCCAACTGCCAGAACTGCGACCAGGAAATCCCGGTGCGTTTCACGAAATTGGCAAAATAGTGTTCAAGCAATTCCTGGCTGAACCGCTCATTCCCGGCCTCCACCGGGGTGTGCGTGGTAAATACGATCGCGCCGCGGACGATCTCGAGCGCCTCGTAGAACGACAGTTTTTCTTCGGTCATCAAAGAGGCAATCCTCTCAAAGACGAGAAATGCCGAGTGTCCTTCGTTGATATGGTAAACGCGGGGACGAATCCCGAGCTTTTTGAGCAGCTTTACCCCACCCATCCCGAGGAGTATTTCCTGCTCTATACGGACCCGGGTGTCAGAGCAGTACAGCCTTTCGGTGATTTTCCGATCCTGGGGGGTGTTTCTGGGGATATCGGTGTCCAGCAGATAAAGCTGGATACGACCGACATGAACCTGCCAGATGTTGGCAAAAAGGGTACGCCCCGGGAATTCCATGGATATCTGAACCGCATTGCCGCGGTCGTCCTGGACAATTTCGAGGGGCATGCTGGAAAAATCGTTATGGGGATATTCCTCTTTCTGGGCGCCGTTTTTATCGATGATCTGCATGAAAAAACCGCTCTTGTAGAGAAGACCGACACCGACCAAGGGTATGTTGAGGTCGCTCGCCGTCTTCAGGTGATCGCCGGAAAGCGTCCCCAAACCGCCGGAATATATCGGCAGCGACTCATGCAAGCCGTATTCGGCGCTGAAGTAGGCAACGGGCGACAGACGTTTGAGCCCTTCGTGCTGTTCGAGCAGAGGATGCAGACTTTTATCGTCCATGTAGTCGTCAAATTGTTTCAAAATATGGGTGTAGAGGTTCAGATAGCTTGTGTTTTCAGAAGCTTCGAGGAGACGTCCGGAAGAGACGGTCTCCAGCATCCGCACGGGGTTGTTGCCCATCCCTTCCCATAGCTTGGGGTCCAGTGCCGAAAAGAGTTCGAGCGTGCGCGGGTTCCAGGACCACCAGAGATTATAGGAAAGCTCCCGGAGCCTCGCTATCTTCAGTGGAAGGTTAGCCACTGCTGTAAAGGTGCGGAAGTGGGGAGAAACCGAAGCGGTCCCGGCAAACGTGTGCTTTATACCTGCCAGCAGTTCGTCGTCTTTGAGTGCCTCTGTGCGAATCTGAGATACGGAGAGGGCAAGCCCAAACGCCTGGGAATAATAGCTGAAAAAATCATTCCAGTTTGCCTTGGCCGCCACGGATCGCGCCCCAACGCGCATCTCGTGGAGTTCCTCGTTTGTCAGTCCGACAAATTTCCTCAGTATTTCGTGGAGATCGTCTTCTATTACGGCATCCGGCTGCCCCATTCTGTTGATGATAATGATTCCCTTGTTGCCGTTCAGGTATTGTCGCGCCCAAAGTCCGAAGCCGGCCTGATCCGTGGTGATTGTCGGAACCGCGTAGGCCGCGCTTTCGAGCGGCGTGTATCCCCATGGCTCATAGTTGGAGGTGAAAACCCCCAGATCGCAGCCGGACAGCGCTTCGTAATAGGACATGTTTATCAGGCCATCGTGACCGTTCAAATAGGCCGGGACATAGATTGTCTGAACCCTGTTCTGAGGAAAGTTTCGCAGGCCGAGGCGCTCGCATGTCTGCAGAATGGGATCGGAGGCTTCGTTTTGCATGCGGTGGGTGGAGATGGGGGGATTGTTCGGATCTGGTTTGACATCGTCGTTTTTCAGGGAAGGGATAAGATCCGTGTAGCCGCCAAGGACAAAAATAAAGACAAGGATGGTGTTATCCTCGGTGAGTTCCTTGTTCAGGCGGCCGAGCGCCGCAAGCAGGATGTCAATGCCCTTATTATGGAATTCCCCGCGCCCTGACGTCAGGATAATTCTCGTATTTTCCGGTAAATCCCTGTTCATGAAGCGGCTCGCGGCGGCAAGAAGCTTTTTGCGGGAGAAAAGCGCGGCGGCATTGTCTGCGGCGAAATCAGGAATACTGGCGATATCGAGACCGTTCGGGGTAATCAGATCGGGGGCGCGACCGAGAAAGTTTTTGGCTTCCAAAGCAGTTATTTCGCTTACCGTGGTAAAACAGTCGGCTTCCCGGGCCGAGGCTGTTTCCATTGAACATTTGGCGGTAATATTGTGGGCGCTTGCCTCCTGCTGCGGAGATATATGGTCCATCGAAGAATAGATGTCAACGCCTGACGAGGCGAGCGTTCGTCCCAGCATCGTGGCATGGGTTGTAAAGACGGTTCCGATTTCCGGCGCCTGTTTCTTCAGGCCGAGCAGCCCCGCCCCGGTCATCCATTCGTGGAACTGGGCGACGCTTTTTAGCTGCTGGGGGCGAACAAGCAGATTATGGATGGTTTCGATCACCTCGCTTGCCGCGTAACTGAACATGACCGGCTCCACATAGTCCCACCCTCCGGCTATGGAATCTACCCCATAATCCTCCCAGAGCTTAAAGAGGAGCTGATGCTTGTCGTATTTTTCACCGAACCCCACAAGAATGGCCTTTGGTCTTCCCGGTACATTCCAGCGGCCGAAGCGGCAGGGTATCTCCTTGATGGCCACCCCTTCCCGAATGTCGTTCCAGATATCCTCGTCCGTTTCCTCGAATTCCGCGTTTGTCTTTAAATCAGGACCGAGGACAAAATATCGCTCGCCGAATACTCGCGAAGCCTCGGGAAGTTTGCTTGTTATAACCGTATAAATGCCGCCAACCTTGTTGCAGACCTCCCAGCTTACTTCAAATAGAAAGTGTTCCCGTTCCTGTATCATGACAACTCTCCTTCATTATTGATTTCGTAGTGAAAATCTTGTCGCGGCGGCGCTCCCGGTACAAGATTTTGAATTGATTGACCTTAAGCAGATCAAGCCCTTATGAGCAGTGAGTACAGCCTTGTCAATTCGGCAACGCTCCAGGCCTGGGCGATGCAGCCGCCGGGATTGTGAGGTTCGTTTCCGTCAAATACCTCGGAAATGCTGCCTATTCCCGCCTCCGACAGATGTTTTTTGAGAAATGCGCGCAAATATTTCTTGAGGTTTTCCCTTTCCTGTTCCTTGTCTGCCGCGGTCTTAAGCGCCGCCTGCCCGAAGGCGCCGAGAAGCCATGGCCAGACGGTCCCCTGATGATATGCGCTATCCCGTTCGGCGGGATTTCCGATGTAGAGTCCGCGATATTCAGGGTCGGAGGGGGAGAGGGTCCGCAAACCGAAGGGTGTCAGAAGATGTTCTCGTGCGGCTTGTACAACGGCTTTCTGTTCCTCATCGTCGAGCGGGGAAAAGGGCAGCGAAACGGCAAAAAGCTGATTGGGACGGATGGCACGATCCAGAATCCCGTTATTCCACACATCGCCGAGGCAGTTATCCTCACGGTTCCAAAATGTTTCCTGAAAAGCTGTCCGCAGATGCGGGATAAAGCCGGGGTCAACAAGCTCGGACTCGCCGAATTGGTCGGCCAGCTCCCGGGAAAAACACAGGGCATTGTACCAGAGGGCGTTTATCTCGACGGGACGTCCGTGGCGGGAGGTGACGGGTTTGTTATTGACCATGGCATCCATCCAGGTAAGCGCAATCCCCGGATTGCCCGCATGCAGCAGTCCGGAATTATCAATTCCGGTTTCGAATCTGGTCCCGGCGAGAAAGGAACGGATGATCCGTTTCATTACCGGCCAGAAGTAGGTGCGGATAAGCTCCGTATCGCTCGTCGCCTGAAGCAGTTCCTGAACGGTCCAGAAATACCACAGGGAGCTGTCCACGGTGTTGTAAGCATCCGGGGTGCCATCTGCGGTAAAAAAATTGGGGAAGAGGCCGTCCTTTTCGTGCAGACTGATCTCCTTGAGCACTTCGATCCCTTCCGGCAATCGCCCGGCGTGAAAGCAAAGCCCCGAGAGGGATATCAGCGTGTCTCTGCCCCAACTGTCAAACCATGGATATCCGGCAATGATTGCGGACTTTCCGGACGGGGTTTTGATTAGAAACTGACGTCCGGCCTGGAGCAAGGACAGATAGAGTTTCCCGTCCTCATCCTCCAGACCGGCGGCGTGCTTTTTATCGATTGTTCTTTCACGCCCGCGTCGCACCGTTTCGGTCTGCCATGCCGCCGGAGAATTCTTCAGTGATTTATCAAGAGCAACGGAAAGAATGACGGTGCATTTTCTTTCCACGGGGATATCAATAATGCCGGGCATAAAGAGGTCCTCTTCGCCGGCGAAACCGCGGTTTATCTCCTCGTTGTATTGAAAGCGCCTATACCATGCCCCCACGGGGATAAACCCTGAACCCCGTGATGTCTGAAAGACAATCGCCGGCATTCCCTCGTAGGGTGATAAACTAAAACCGTTTGTCAACATTTCCAACCTGTTTTGGAGATATCCGTTTTCTTTGGACAATTCGTGATAGCCGCGGAAGGCAAGGAGCGGTTTCAGTCGTAAAATGCCCCCCCGGGGACATTTGTCAAGATCGTAACGGACAAGCAGGACGGATTTGTCCGCCGGCAATAATAGCGATTTCTTAATGGTTATCGAGCCGATTCGGTAGGTGAAACTGGGAAAATGATCGAAGCTAAAATCGGCAAGCGGCGTGTGTTCAGGAGGGAAGACAAGACCCGGATAGAGATGGGAAGTGAAAAAATGTTCTTCCTGCCTGTTGATTAATGAATCCTCTATCTTGGACAGCAAAACGCAGCGCCCTGCCGGTTTGGGGAGATTGGCGACAAACAACCCGTGATATTTGCGTGTGTGCCGATTTTCGAGCGTGCTGGTCGCATATCCCCCCCGGCCATCTGTTTCCAGCCATTCCCGGGAAATGGACAAATCGTGAAATCCTGCGAGATCGATTTTTATCATGATAAAGCCTCCTTGGTCTAATCAATCTCCTAAGCAACAGATAGTCTTATGACGCCTAGAAGTAGCGCAACGCGCAATGATTAAAAACGTACGCGCTATCTATGTACGCTTCTTTATTATTATATGCAAGCAAAGCAATGATGATTCGTTAGCGTAAATCAGCTATGGCATCTTGACTATTTCAACGTCCGCAGGCGGCGTAAAGGTGAAAAAAGATCTGGAAACGCCTTTATTAGTTTGAATATTTGTGAAGTTGAGGCGGGTGGTATTGCCATATTCATCATCGAAACGGCATTGAATGATCTGAAAGGTTTTTTTGTCGATCGTCAAATCAATGCGCTCAATGCCGTTTCCCTTTTCTTTCGCCGTTAATTTCAGAAGATAATTCCCGTTTATGTCGGCATGTCCATCCTTGGGAAAACGAACGGAAAAGTCTTCAGAAAGCTTCCCGATTCCCGACAGGAATTTTACAGCGAGTCGTGAGCGGTAAACGTCATCGGCGCTCTGGAGGTACGCCATCCGATCCTCTGCTACATAAAGCCATGCTTTGCGAGAGTCTATGATCAGTTTCTTTACTTTGGGCTTTGTATAATCCCAATACATCATTTTCGGGTTCTTGATCCAGACTGTTCCTTCTTCACGATCCGTCTTTTTCATGGATTTGATGGTTACTTCCTGAATAAAATGAGCCTTCAAATCGCCTGTCTTTTCGTAAACATCCTGAATCCGGGCGGTCAATTCTTCGACGGTGCGAAATTCCGCGTGACCCAAAGAGGGCAACCCCAACCATAAAACAGTTAGTAAAATACCTATAAATAAAAGGGTGCTGGGCTTGCAAGGGCGAGTCCCGGGGAAAAACGACCATGTAGGCCGGCATCCGCGGAACAGCCCTTTGGACCCTCGCAGTCTGCCGGGTCCAAAAGGTGGCTCATAACTATCAGGGATAGCGCTGTAATTTTCTAAAATACTGTTATTACTTAGCATATTTATTGCCTAAACCTTATGCAAACCGGTAAAAAATAGTAACATTTGAATGGTTGCGATAGTTATCAACACTTTTATCAACAACCCTTTCCACACTGCTGTTGATTCATGCGAAAGCTACCCGCAAGGGGTTTGTTTTGTGCTTTCTTAGTTAAGCCAATATCTTAATGCGCCAACCGAAGGCATCGTCTTTATTCCCATACTGGATATTGAGAATATCGTTATACAACCGGGCGGTAAGTTCGCCAATTTTACCACCGGCAATGGCGTACTCCCTGTTTCGGTAGTAAATCCAACCGACAGGTGAAACAACAGCGGCTGTTCCCGAGGCAAAAGCCTCCTGCAACTTGCCGTTATTGATTGCGTTAATTATTTCATCCATCGAGAGCCGTCTTTCGGAAACCTTTATTCCCCAGCTTTTGGCAAGCTGAAGCACCGAGTTTCTGGTAACGCCGGGGAGGATGCTTCCCGAAAGGGGAGGGGTTATCAACTCGTTATCGATTACGAAGAAGATATTGCTTGTTCCCACTTCCTCTACATACTTCCGTTCGATTGCATCGAGCCATAGCACCTGCGTATATCCCATTTTTTTTGCGATTTCCCCTGCGTAGAGGCTGGCTGCGTAATTCCCTGCTGCCTTGCAGTTGCCGATTCCGCCGGGGGCCGAACGAATGTAATCCTCGGTGACGAAGATCTTCGTCGGGCTGAAGCCCTCGGCATAATAGGCCCCGACGGGGCTCATTATGATGAAGAACAGATACTCGTTTGCCGGGTGCACCCCCAAGGCATGCTCGGTGGCAATCATGGTTGGTCGTATATACAATGAGGATCCTTCCGTACGAGGTATCCAGTCTTTATCCGCCGCCAGCAGCTTTTCCAGCGCTTCCATAAAAAGAGGCTCCTCAATCTTCGGCATGCAGAGTCTCTCCGCCGAGTTGTTCATCCGTTTTATGTTTTCCGCTGGCCGAAAAAGGAAAACGCCGCCATTTTCTCCCCGATAGGCCTTCATCCCCTCGAAAATCTCCTGGCCATAATGCAGGCACATGGCTGTCGGGTCAAGTTGAAGCGGACGATACGGTTCGACTGCACCATCGTGCCAGCCGCGGCCGCTGCTCCAGGTCATTGTAAAAAAATGATCGGTAAAGATCTTGCCAAATCCCAACTGCGATTCGTCCTGTGGTTTGGCCTTTCTTTTTTCAGGCACAGCCTGAACAAATTTTATTTCCATTGATAGTCTCCTTTTATTTCAGTTGATATCGGTGATAACAGGGTTACGGTTACACCCTTACCACTAAATCAGATGGCGATCAAGACTTCTATACTGGATAGCCTCGGCAATATGGGAGGAGGTTAGACAAGCGCTGTTGTCAAGATCAGCAATAGTTCTGGCTACCTTCAGTATCCTGGTGTAGGCGCGGGCGCTCAATCCCAGCTTGTCGATCGCCATCTCGATAAGTTTATGAGATTCATCGTCAATCAGGCAAAAAGCGCGAATCTGGGCTTCGCTCATCCGGGCGTTGCAGATGGTTTGCTCCCCGCTAAAACGCTTTTGTTGAATCGCCCGGGCTTTTTCTATGCGGTTTTTGATTGCCGACGAGGCTTCTCCTGCTCCCCGCGCCGTCAAATCGCGATAGCGGACGGAGGGCACCTCAATATGGATGTCGATCCGGTCGAGAAGAGGACCGGATACCCGACCTTGGTACTGGCGGATCTGCTGCGGAGTGCAATGACAGCGATTGCTGCTGTCACCGTAATAACCGCAGGGACAGGGATTCATCGACGCAACCAGCGCGAAGCGGGCAGGGTAGGTTGCCGTTTGCGCTGAACGCGTTATGGTTATTTTGCCGTCCTCCAGGGGTTGACGCAGCGTCTCCAGAACGTTTTTTCGGAACTCGGGCAGTTCGTCGAGAAAAAGGACCCCATGATGAGCCAGACTTATCTCCCCCGGTCGCGGGATATGGCCTCCGCCGACCAATCCTGCGTCGGAGATGGTATGATGCACTGCGCGAAACGGCCTCGTCGCGATCAGCGCCTCTTTTCGGTCCAATATTCCCGCTACGGAATAGATTTGCGTTGTTTCGATGGCCTCACTCAAGGAAAAGTCCGGAATTATGGTAACGATTCTCTGAGCAAGCATACTTTTTCCCGAACCGGGCGGACCGATCATCAGGATGTTATGCCCGCCAGCAGTGGCAACCTCGATTGCTCGTTTGGCCTGTTCTTGTCCTTTAATATCACTGAAATCAAATGGATAGTCGCTGTTTTGCCGGAAGAGCGCCTCGATATCGACGTGGAATGGATTGATTTCCCGGCGCTCTGCAAAAAATTCGACAACGTCGGAGAGGTGATCCACCGGAATGACATCGATTCCTTCGACCAACGCCGCTTCGCTGGCGTTTTCTTTCGGGAGAACTATGCCCCGAACGCCGAGAGAGAGTGCCGTAAAAGCGGAGGAAAGAGCCCCATGCACACCTTTGACGCTGCCATCGAGGGAAAGCTCGCCGATAAGAAGATACTGCGTAAGCGGCCCCAGGGAAACCATCCCCTGCGCGGCCAGTATCGCCATCGCGATCGGCAGGTCGAAAGAGGTGCCTTCTTTTTTTATGTCGGCAGGGGCGAGATTGATGGTGACATGATGAGCAGGGAATTTATAGCCGGAATTGTTGATCGCGGCCTTGATGCGATCCTTGCTTTCCCGGACGGAAGCATCGGGCAGGCCAACCGTGGAAAACTGGGGAAGGCCGGCGGTTATATCTACCTCAACTTCAACTGGGAAGGAATCGATGCCGATGATTGCGGAACTCAATGTTTTGACGATCATGCAAACTTCCTGTTGGCGAGTCAGATGAAAAGTGCGAAATTATTAGCGTTTTTGCATCAGGCGATCTTCCAGTTCCCCTATGTATGCGGCCAGGGTATTTCCCGTCTGTTCTACTGCGCTGCGCAGAGCCTGATCAAGTTGAGTCAAACGTTTTTGCAATGCCTCATCCGAAGCAACGGTTTTTCCCTCCATTTTTGACAATTCAGTCTGCAGAAATCCTTGCAACCCGGTGAGCCTCGATGCTTCCGCCTTCTCGGCCAGTTCGCGCAGGGAGTTCAAATCTTTGTTGAAACGCCTTGATTCTGACAGTTGGGCAGATTGGAGATAGGCGATATAGATTAAAAACAACAGGGTGATCAGCGCAATGAAGCCAAGCATGATCAATCCCAGCGGCGCATTGATCGATGTAATCAGAAGCCACAGGCTGGTGGGGGCCATAAACGAATTCCAGTTGACGATGGCAAAGAGGGCCAAAACCGCAAAAACAAGCATTAAGGCAAACGTTTTTATAGTCATAGCTTTTATCCTTAATCTCAATGTTGAACAAGGAAGTATTTTTAAAATTCCTTTCTGCAACAGGCTCTTGCCGAATGATTATATTTTTCGAGATTAGAATTTATATGAAAAATATATCTCGGGGAAAATGAAGCGTGTCGCAGAAAGGCATCAAATACAGGACGTAGCATTCTTCTGTGCGTGCGTATGGTAAAGCCGAGAAAACTGGACAGGGCAATTACAGCGGCAGGCTTATTGTATCCAGATACAGAAAATTTGTAACAATAAGCCTGCTTAATTCAAACAACTATTTCCCGGTTACGTCAATTTCCTTACCCCACCAATTTCCGGTTTTTGATACCTGGGCGTCCTTTTTATCCGCACTGGGATAACCGCAAATACTGAATTTCAAATGTTCCCAGTCTTTGTACATAGTGTCGTGTTCGTAGAAGCCCGATTCTCTTGCGGCGGCGCCGCACCCGGCGAGAAAAAGCGCTGCCATGGCGACCAAAAATAATTTCTTCATGCATTCCTCCTTTATTAAATGACATTGACAACATAATAGAGTCTCTTACATAAAAATACAGCGAATGTCAAAAGATTATTTATTTCAGGGGCGGCGCCAGCCGGTGAGGAAATTTTATCGGCTTTGCTGGTTGAATCTGCTGCTGATTTCTGATAAGTACGACCAAGGTCTTAAAAAACCGGGAAACACTTCTTGCAGCAGCATTGAGGTTTACTAACAGCAATTTGCCATCAGCAGGGCAATCATGCCCGCAGTGAGACATTTCTGGTGCGTATTTTAATTTTTACAGATCTTGACGGAAGCCTCCTTAACCAGGAAGATTATCTGTATGCGGAGGCCGTGCCGACCTTGGAAAAGATCAAGGCAGCCGGCATTCCTTTGGTTATGGTGACCAGCAAAACCAGAACCGAGGTGGAACATCTGCAAACGAAAATGAATATTGCCGATCCTTTTATCACAGAGAACGGCGGCGGAATTTTTTTCCCGGATTCGCTGGGGATGAAAAACCTGGCGGGTGGTGAGAAAAAAGGCAAATATACCTTTATCCGTTTGGGTGCATCGTATGGGAATATCCGAACGTTTTTCGTAAAAGCGGCTTCCCGTTTTGCGATAAGGGGTTTCGGCGACATGAAGACCGCCGAGATTGCCGAGTTGACCGGCATGTCTGATATTGACGTCGGGCGGGCCAGGCGCAGAGAATTTACGGAGCCTTTCCTGGCGGAAAATGACGAGGATATTCGTGAAATAGAAAGGATGGCCCGCCGGGAGGGATTTAAGATAACGAAAGGCGGCCGTTTCTTTCATCTGCTTGGCGCCGGACAGGACAAGGGCGTCGCGGTGAATAGATTAATCGATATCTACCGTAAAGATGGAATGGAAACGGCGTTAGTGACCGTCGGGATCGGCGACAGCGAGAATGATCTGCCGATGCTCCAGCAGGTTGATATCCCGGTTCTGATTCCCCGTCCACAGCAGGGGTTTCTGAATATTGAATTGCCGGGGCTTGTTCGGGCGGGTGAACCCGGATGCCGCGGATGGAACAGCGCTGTCGGAGCGATACTGAATGATCTCGCTGGTGGTGATTTCCCCGGGAAAGTGTTTGCCCGCCCTTAGGGGAAAAAATTGTTTACTAAGGAGGTAATAAAATGGCTGACTTTTGTCAGAACGGTGTAATTACGACACTGCAAAAACTTGGGAATAGATCAGCCGGCGAGATCGATCTCGAACTGAAGAAGGTTTCCGACGAGCGGAAAATGGTTCTTTTGCTGCCGGCGCTTTTTTCGGAGTTTAAAGGGCCGGCGATGCCCAAAATCATCAAAGAACTGAAGGGAATAGATTATCTCCACCGGATAGTTTTATCACTTGACAGAGCCGACGAAGCGCAGTTTTTGCAGGCCAAAAATATGATGGCTTCGCTGCCGGTCGAGGTGCGGGTTATCTGGCATGATGGCCCCCGGATGAAGCGTTTGCTGGGTGAGCTGGCGTCTGCCGATTTCCAAATGGAAATTCCCGGCAAAGGCCGTTCGGTATGGATGTCGATCGGTTATATCCTCGCTCACAGCGATGTTTACGCGATTGCCTTGCACGATTGCGATATCGTAAACTATCAGCGGGAGATAGTTTCGCGACTGCTCTACCCGGTCGTGCATCCCGGTCTGGATTTCGAGTTCAGCAAGGGGTACTACGCGCGGGTGACAGACAGACTCTATGGAAGGGTTACGAGACTATTCTACACGCCGCTTATTCAGACGCTCAGGAGAATGCTCGGTTACAACGCCTTCATCGAATATCTGGGCAATTTTCGTTATGCCCTGTCCGGGGAGTTTGCTTTTGACACCCATTTGGCGAAGGGCATCCGCATCTCCCCAACCTGGGGGCTGGAGGTTTCGATGCTAAGCGAGGTTTACCAGAAGACCTCCGTTAATCGAATATGTCAGGTCGAAGTCATTGAATCCTATGAACACAAACATCAAAAACTGGATAAAGCTCATGCGACGCAAGGGTTAATCAGAATGGCGACCGACATCGGCAACGCCCTGTTTCGGGTCTTGAGCGAGGATGGACTGGTTATGAGCGAGGCGTTTTTTCGAACCCTGCTTACCGCATATATGCAGGAATCCCGAATTGCGATCGAAAAATACAATGCGCTGGCGCTGCTCAACGGCCTTGAATATGACCGGCATCAGGAAGTGGAGGCGGTGGAGGCCTTCGTCACTTCGCTGAAAATGGCAATGGACGAATTCGTGAACGATCCAGTCGGTTGTCCCATGCTTGCCGCCTGGAAACGAGTATGGGCGGCAATCCCGGATTTTTCCGACAGGCTATATGCTGTGGTGGAAGAGGAAAATCGCTAGTGCAAGCTCAGTGAATAACGGAGGGGCAATTTTCGGATAAAAGGGCATTTCATGAAAAACACCGTTCTCAAAGATGATGTGCTTAACAAGATTCATGACCTGAAAAAAACGGACATTCTTGTCGGCATCCCCAGTTTCAATAATGCAGCGACCATCGGGCATGTCGTTCGCGCTGTTCAAGCGGGACTGTCCAAATATTTTCCCGAGTGCAAGGCCGTGATTGTCAATTCCGATGGAGGTTCAACCGACAGTACGGTCAAGACCGTCCAGGACGCTGCAATTGACGATTTTGATTCTATACTTTTAACGCATCGCAAGGAACCGGCGCTGAAAATTACCACCCCGTATCACGGTATTCCCGGAAAAGGCAGCGCCTTCAGAACCATCTTCAGCGTGGCGGAACTGCTCCAGGCCAAGGCCTGCATTGTGGTTGATTCCGATCTCCGAAGCATTACCCCCGAATGGGTTGAACTGCTTGTCAAGCCCGTCTTGAGGGGCGATTTCGATTTTGTCGCCCCTTTATACCACAGACATAAATATGACGGAACCATAACCAACAGCATTGTTTATCCCTTAACCAGGGCGCTCTACGGAAAGCAGGTGCGGCAGCCCATTGGAGGGGATTTTGGTTTCTCCGGAGAGCTTGCCTCATTCTATCTCGCAAAAGATGTCTGGGATACGGATGTGGCTAGATACGGGATCGACATATGGATGACGACAACCGCTATCGCGAACGATTACAGAATATGTCAATCATTCCTCGGTGCAAAGATTCACGACGCCAAGGATCCCGGCGCCGATTTGAGTGCGATGCTGTATCAGGTTGTGGGCGCCGCCTTTGACCTTATGGAAGATTATGCAAAAGAATGGGAAACTGTTACAGCCTCAAAACCGATACCCACGTTTGGCTTCAGGTATGCCGTCGGGTTGGAGCCTGTTTCCGTGAATATTCAGAGAATGATTGAAAGATTCAGACTCGGAGTCAGGGAACTCGTCGATATATGGGGAAAATTTCTTCCCCGTAAGGTAATTGGATATCTTTTGCGGGTAGCGGAACTTCCTGAAGCAGAATTCTCTTTTTCTGACGAAGCCTGGGCTGGGATCATCTACAGCTTTGCCCTGGCGGCTCATACCCGGATGATAAACCGTGAACATCTTCTCAAAGCGCTTACCCCTCTGTACATCGGCAGAACGGCTTCCTTTGTAAAAGAAACCATAGAAAGCGACGCGGCGGAGGTTGAAGAGAAGATCGAGGAATTGTGCCGGCTGTTTGAGAGAAAGAAACATATTCTCTCCGAAAACTGGCAGATATGAAAGGAGAAGCCGATGAATTTAATGGATAGGATAATTCTTGAACCAGCTGCAAAAAGCGTAGAGAGTATTCTGGTCTTTCTGCCCAATATTCTGACTTCGTTATTTATATTTCTAACAGGCCTTGTCATCTCGCTGGCTATAAAATTTTGTTTGGAATGGCTTTTTAAAGCCATCGGTCTCAACAGCTTTTCGAGACGTCTGGGATTCCAGGAATTGTTGAAGAAAGGCGGTGTTAAGGATGCCCTTTCTTTGCTGCTGGCAAAATTTTTCGGAGGCGTGATCTTTCTGATCTTTACCCTGCTTGCCATGAGAGCCCTGGAAATAGATATCCTGGTTAGGTTGGTGGAAAAATTCCTTTTCTATCTCCCTAATATTGTTATTGCCCTCCTGATACTGCTGTCCGGCTGGCTGCTCGGCAATTTTCTGGGACGAACGGTTCTGATAGCGGCGGTGAACGCCGGGATAACTTTTTCCCGTTTTGTGGCGGCTTTCGTAAAGTATATAATTGTAGCGCTATCCGTGACAATGGCTCTGGAACATGTCGGCATCGGAAAGGAAACGGTAGAAATTGCCTTTGCCGTCGTGTTTAGCGGCATGGTTTTAGCGCTCTCATTGGCCTTTGGACTGGGAGGCAAAGACATAGCGAAGGAGTTCCTTGAAAAAAAACTCAAAGAAAACAAGGAACAGCAGGATGACGGCATCAACCATCTTTAGCTATTCCCTGCTCGGAATGGCGGCGATTGGCAGTTGCTTTGTGAACCGCGGGGCCCATTGTGCTCCGGCATCAAGGGCAATGACGTACCGGGGTAAAGATTGTCCTTCTTGACGGCGTTAGCCTGCTGTGTTAAGCCGTCCAAACTCTCAGTTGCGCAGCATGGAAAGGGTAACAATGAAAGAGCTGTCCCATCTCGACGAAAAAGGCCAGGCACGCATGGTTGACGTAACGGCCAAACCCGCAACCCATCGTCAGGCAACCGCCAGGGGAAGGGTGCTGATGCGCCCGGAAACAGCGGCGCTGATTCAGGAGGGAGGGATGCCGAAGGGGGATGTTTTCTCCACGGCGCGCATCGCTGGCATTATGGCGGCCAAAAAGACGCCGGAGCTGATACCGATGTGTCATCCCCTGGAAATGACGGCGATTGAACTTTCCTTTTTGACCGATGTTTCCGCAGGGGAGATTGTGATCGAGGCGAAAGCCGGGATGATTGGCCGGACGGGTATCGAGATGGAAGTCATGACCGCGGTTGCGGTCGCGGCGCTGACTATTTATGATATGTGCAAGGCAGTTGATCGGGAAATTATTTTGACCGACATCAAGCTTATCAGAAAGGAAGGCGGCAAGAGCGGGGTTTTTGTCAGACCTGAGGCAAAGGCTTGAAGAAACTGCCATTATTCCGCAGATTAGTATGAATCATGCGTAATTATAGAATAAAGATTGAGTTGCGCTTCTCACTCGGCATCGATGCCTTGTTGTTGCTGTGTTTAGTGATGATATCGCTCATGGTGGTAGGTTCTGCGCTTGAAAAGGCATTATTCACAGTTTTTTTTATCGGGACGGCATATCTGTTTTGGGAATCACTCTGGCGCAGAGTGACCATTGACGAAAACGGCCTCTTTCTCCGCAGGCTTCTGAACCAGAAAAAACTGCCATGGGAAGCGATAACCCATGTGGGAGGCTTGACGATAAAAAACAAGTCTTATATCTTGCTCACAACTGCCGTCGGTTTCTTCATAATTTCAAATTATTATGAAAAATTTAACCTTTTGGCGGAAGATCTCCTGTCTCATGTCGAAACCGACAGGGTTGAAGACGCAGCGCGTTTTCTGGTTGAAGAAAAACCGGTGGGGGTGGCCGGAGTTGCTTTAGTCTGGGTGGCCGCTGTTTTGCTAACCGGTATTATCGTCTTGAAGATGTACCCTTTTATTTTATGAGTTTAGGCAATTATTCAGGTGGTTCGTCTGTGGCGGGATGTCCTCCTATCCGGCAAGAGAGGGTGGTTGAGTGTGATTATGGCAGCGAAGAAAAATGGAAACGGGTTGGCGCTGCGTTCAACGCAGACAACTCCGAAGGATGTGGCGGAAAGGATTTTGGAAAAAAATCTTGATGATATAACCGCTATCTTGTTCCAACCGGGTATAAATAAAAGCCGTATCTACGATGAGGTAATGGAGATGGTGGACCGGTCGCTACTGCGCATTTCCCTGCGGCGGACAAACCAGGTCAAGAGCGCGGCGGCATCCTATCTCGGAATAAATCGCAACACGCTTCAGAAGAAGCTAATTAAGCTGCAACTTGGCGACGAAGGGGAATGAATTTACCGATCTCCAGGGTGCTGTTGCGGCTATGCAGGCAAGGGATTTTGGTGGAAATTAAATTCCGGCACGCGGCACGGACTTCCAGCAGCGGGTTTCTCTTATGGACATGAAAATACCGGAAACCGTGATTAGACTGCGGGAAAAAGGGGTCACCATGCCGAATCCCGGTTTGGTGGAAATCGGCGCAGAGGTGGACCCGGAACGTATTGCCGCAAATGGCGTTGTGCTCTTCGGCGGAACAAGAATAACCGGCAAAAAGACGTTGCTCAGTGCGGGCGTGAAACTGGGCGAAGAGGCGCCGGTTGTCCTTGATAATTGCAGCTTGGGAGAAAATGTCGAACTAAAAGGGGGTTTTTTTTCCGATTCTGTCTTTTTGGAGCGGGTAAGCATGGCTTCTGGCGCGCATATTCGCGCTGGCTGCCTGCTTGAAGAAGAGGCTAAAACGGGACACACGGTGGGGCTCAAACAGACAATCCTCTTTCCCTTTGTCACCCTCGGGAGTCTGATAAATTTCTGCGATGTCTTGATGGCCGGGGGAACCAGCCGCAAAAATCATAGCGAAGTGGGAAGTTCATATATTCATTTTAATTATACGCCCAACCAGGACAAGGCTACCGCCTCGCTTTTGGGAGACGTGCCCCGGGGGGTTATGTTGAAGGAGGCGCCGATTTTTCTGGGCGGGCAGGGGGGGCTGATCGGGCCGGCCAGGATCGGCTTCGGAACGGTAATTGCCGCAGGCGAGGTATGGAGCGGGGATTGTCCCGAGGGCGGGAAATTGCTCCGCAGCGGAAGAAAACCGGCTATTGAAAAGGGATTTCATCCTGGACTTTACGGCGACATCAAAAGGCGGGTAATCAACAATATCATCTACTATGCGAATCTGCTGGCGTTGAGGCAGTGGTACATCCACATTCGCGCCCGGTTTTTCAGGGATGCGGAATATGGAGACGCCCTCATCGAGGGGGCTTTGGAGGTTATAGACGCGGCGGCATCCGAAAGGCTCTCGCGTTTCCGGGCCTTGGCCGAAAATATGGACAGCTCGATTGCGCTGGGACAAAAACTTTTGCCGGAGCATGTTCGTGAAAAAATTCTCCGCCGACAGGGCGAATTTCGCGATCGCTGGGGAGAACTAGAGAAAGGCATTGCCGGGCAAAGGGAAGCGGATGCCGGAAAAAGCATGCGTGAGCAATTTCTCACCTCATTTTTCGCTTCCCCAAATGGTGCAGGCAAAGACTATTTGGGAGTCATGGCGGCTCTTGACAAGGAAGTTTCCTCAACGGGCGCCAAGTGGATGCAGTGTACAGTAGATGACGTTGTCGAACGGGCGCTTTCGATAATACCCTCTTTTCGCTAATGACGGCACAGAAGCTCTCTGATTGCCGAGCGCCAGCCGTTGTTTTTTATATTGTCGAAGGGACACTTAATTGATGACCTTAAAGAAGTTTTTTAAAAACAGTTTCTCTTTCCTGAGGGAATGTCGGGTTGTGGTAGGCCATAATCCGCTGCGTGTCGGGACGCCAACCTTGATCATTTTTCCTCTTCTTCCCAACACCTTGTGCTGCGGTTTCGCGGGGATACTGACACTGCGCCGCGTGCCTGCCGTTTCCAACCGAACGGGCGTGAACGGCGATGCATGCCAAGGAGGCAAACTCGTCGAGATTTTTACATCCCTGTCCGAAAATGATCTGAATGCCGTTTTTTCCGGCGGAATCGCTCCGGCTTCCTATCTGGGCGGCAAGGACGCCCAAACTCAAATGGAGCAGGAGCTGCTCTATTTGAAAGGAGAAAAGGGCCGGCAAGCGCTTTTTTACGATCCTGCCGCGGTGAAGCTTTTGCGCAGGCTTTGCGGGACCATGCAGGAATTTCTTGTTAGAGAGGAGTCAACACTTGCAGAACAAGCCGGACGGATTTCCACCTCCGATCTCGAAGAAATAAACCGGGGTTTGATCATGCTTCGGGATTTGCTTTGGGTGTTGGAAAAGGATGTTATTGATAACGTTAACAAGATTTGCACCGTTGCCGGTATCGATGATCCCCTCTTGCTGCCGCCGCCGGCCCTTTACAAATACCGGAAACTAAACTTTCTTTTGAACAGTCTCGATCGCCTCGAAGTCCGCGGACGGGATTCGGCGGGGGTGCAGATATCGTTTGTCCCTGAAAATAACGCTGATTTGAGCGGGATTATGAACGTCATCCGCACCAGGGGATTATCGGCGGAATGGGAAAAACGCACCGCCGCCGGCGATGCAGTTGATGGATCGATTTGCTTTACCCCCCGGGCTGCTGCGGGTAAGGCAACCGCCGTTTCTTTTACCTATAAAACTGCGGAGATCATCGGCGAGCTGGGAAGGAATGTCCGGGAACTACGCAAGAGGATTGCCGGGGATGCCCTTTTTCATCTTTTTGCCGACATCCCCGCGGCCTTTGAAACGGCGTTTACCCATACCCGTTGGGCTTCCGTTGGTTCCATCACCGAAGAAAACTGCCATCCAATCGGAAACTTCACCTTGCCGGGAAATGGTGCGGCCACGTTGAAAGAACAGGATTTCCCCTTTTACGGAAAAGGGTTATGGACGATCAATGTAGTACTCAACGGCGACATCGATAATTATCAGCAGCTCCGGGAATCCTTCTCGGCACAAGGGGGAGCGATCGCCCCGGAAGTGACCACGGATACCAAGATCATTCCGCTGCGAATTGAGCACTACCTGCGCGGCGGGTGCGATCTGGAAGAGGCTTTCCGGCTTGCAGTCAGGGATTTTGAGGGCTCGCATGCCATTGCCCTGGTAAGCAGTCTGGAACCGGGCAAGGTTTTGCTGGCGCTCAGGGGGAGCGGCCAATCAATTTATGTCGGAATCGCCCCCGATCGCTATCTGTTTTCCTCGGAACTCTATGGTCTGGTCGAGGAGACCCCTTTTTTCATAAAAATAGACGGGGAAAAAGCGCCACCCGGCGGCAATGAAAAGGGAAGCGGGCAGATCTTTATTCTCGATCAGGATACCCCGGGAGGGGTGGAAGGGGTAACCGCCTTTTTCTATGATAAAACACCTGTCAGGCTCAATGAAGAGGATGTCCGGCGGGCGGAGATCACAACCCGTGATATCGATCGTGGCCGCTACCCCCATTATTTTTTGAAGGAAATTGGTGAATCCGCCCACTCCGTCCGTAAAACACTCCTTGGCAAATACCTGATCGAAAAAGGAAAACGGGGAGAAACGGCGGTTTTCAGTCTGGGAGAAGATGTCATTCCCGAAGAAATACGGGAGGGGTTGCTGTCCGGAAAGATCAACATTATATGCGTGATTGGCCACGGAACGGCAGCCGTCGCCGGAAAAGCCATAGCCGATGCGCTGGCACGCCATCTGCGGGGAAGCGGAATCACTGTGCAGGCCATGCTTGCCTCCGAGCTCAGCGGCTTCAGTCTCAAACAGGACCTCCATGATACACTGGTTATTCCGATCACCCAGTCTGGAACGACTACCGATACCAACCGCGCCGTGGCGATGGCCCGGGAACGCGGCGCTAAAATAGTCGCAATCGTCAATCGCCGGCAGTCCGATATCACGATGAAGGCGGACGGTGTTTTTTATACCTCCGATGGCCGCGATATCGAGATGGCAGTCGCCTCAACGAAGGCATTCTATTCGCAGATCATTGCCGGCAACGTCCTTGCGCTCGCCATTGCCGCTTTGGTTTCTTCCATTTCCGGCGAGCAGGCGGCAACGGAACTCCGCACGCTGGAGACGGCGCCGGGGTTAATGGGAAATGTGCTGGGCCAGCGGGAGAATATTCGCAAGGCCGTCGAAAAGACGATAAACCATAAAAGATATTGGGCGATTGTCGGAAGCGGACCGAACAAGGCCGCCGCCGATGAAATAAGGATCAAGCTGAGCGAGCTGTGCTACCTGACAATCTCCTCCGATGTTGTTGAAAACAAGAAACACATCGACCTTTCCGCCGAACCGTTGATCATCGTCTGCGCCGCCGGGAGTCCCGAAAGCGTCATCGGCGACATTGCCAAGGACGTGGCGATTTTCAAGGCCCACAAGTCATCAGTCGTGGTCTTTGCCGAAGAGGGGGAAACCCGCTTCGACGCCGTTGCCGATGCGGTGATCCAGCTTCCCGGCGCACCCCTGCCGCTTCCAGTAATTCTGAACACCCTCGCCGGACACCTTTTCGGCTATTATGCCGCATGCAGCATTGACGAAGACGCCCTGTTTCTCCGGACGTTTAAAAGCCGGCTTAATACTGTCATGGTTGACCAGGTAAAAAGAAAACTTTCCGCTTATGAAGGTTTCACCGACGAAGGGCTGCGAGGTCTTGTCAATAATTTTACCACTGAATTTCTGAAAATGAAACAACTGGGGCGGTTTTCCCAGACTGGGGTGGGGACAATCTCTGATCTGACGCTGCTGCTGAAATACGCGGGAGGAAAGCTGCCGCTCGATGATTTTCGCCACGATTTTCCCGAGAGCGAATTGTTGTCCCCGGTCGATCTGCTGGATGTGACGCTGGGTAATGCCGTTGATGAACTTTCCCGCCCGATTGACGCGATCCGCCATCAGGCAAAGACAGTAACCGTAGGAACAAGCAGAAAAGAAACACTGCCGGAAGGACCGGTCTCCGCTTTGCTCAGCCTGCTTTCATTCGGGGTTCAATCACTGCTCAGCTCGAATATTTTGCTCCTGGAGAGAATACAGGGGGCGGTTTCTGCGGTGACAGGTTATACGCTTTACGCCATTGACAAATTAGACAAAGCAGGAAAACCCGTTGATGAGACGACCATCATGATTGTAAAGCGGGGTGGAGTCTCACTGCAGATGCAATCGCGGGTTGAGAAAACCAGCGCCCTGGTCGGAACCAAAAAGGGAATTGTGGCCCTGCAAAGGATCTATGCGGGGCTTGGCCGAACGGATGGCGCCCCGCTTGTTATTGTCCCGCTGCTTGGCAATAATGAACGGGTCGAAAATCTGTTGTTGCTGCATGTAATCTTCAACGAGAACCTCTCCGTAAAGGAAAGGCTTAAAATCATCGGCAAAAGAGTAAATAAACTCAAGGATTTGATTCAGGAATGCAATCTTTCTTGGAATGACAATCTCCTTGCTGACATCCCCGTCGGGTTTCTGCTTGGCGAATCAGCGGAGACAATAGTCGGGTGGATCACGAAAAATTCAACCTTTTGCAGGAAGGGATAGGAAATTCATGAAAACTAAATTTATTTTCGTTACCGGAGGCGTTCTTTCCTCCCTCGGCAAGGGTTTGGCGGCTGCCTCCATTGCGGCTATCCTCGAGTGCAGGGGACTGCGGGTCACAAATCAGAAACTCGACCCGTACATAAATGTCGATCCGGGCACCATGAGCCCGTTTCAGCACGGAGAAGTGTTCGTGACCGACGATGGCGCCGAAACCGACTTGGATCTCG
The DNA here is from genome assembly GCA_019429105.1 of Syntrophobacterales bacterium. Lineage (NCBI taxonomy): Bacteria > Pseudomonadati > Thermodesulfobacteriota > Syntrophobacteria > Syntrophobacterales > Syntrophobacterales bacterium. The sequence continues at coordinate 25,169 of JAHYJE010000026.1, read as the reverse complement.
GCCATTACGAACGATTTACCGGCACCACGATGGGAAAGGCGAATAACCTGACGACGGGTCAGGTCTATTTTTCCGTCATCACCAAGGAGCGGCGCGGGGATTATCTGGGTAAAACCGTTCAAGTAATTCCCCATATCACCAATGAAATAAAAGACTTTATCAAGAAAACCGCCGAAGGGCATGATGTTGCGATAGTCGAGATCGGCGGGACCGTTGGCGATATCGAAAGTCTTCCCTTTCTCGAGGCGATTCGCCAGTTTCGCAATGAAGTCGGCAGGGAAAATGCAATCTTTATCCACCTGACCTGGGTGCCGTTCATCAAAACCGCCGGCGAGGTAAAGACCAAACCGACGCAGCATAGCGTCAAGGCCCTGCGGGAGATCGGCATCCAGCCGGACATCCTGTTGTGCCGGACGGAAAATTTCCTCTCCGACGACATCAAAACCAAGATTGCCCTCTTCTGCAATGTCGAGGTGGCGGCAGTCTTCACCGCCAAGGATGTGGAGTGCATCTACGAGTGCCCGTTGATTTTTCACCGGGAGGGACTGGATCGGAAGATTACCGATCTGCTGAATATCTGGGCCGGCCAACCTCGCCTTGAAAAATGGGAGAACGTAGTGGCCCGGTTTCTCCATCCCCAGTGGGAAGTGACGATCGGCATTGTCGGCAAATATGTCAACCTGACCGATTCTTACAAGAGTCTCAACGAGGCCCTGGCCCACGGAGGGATCGCCAACGACTGCCGGGTGAAACTTTGTTTCGTCGATTCAGAAAAGCTGGAAAATGAGGGCGTTGGGAATGTTTTCGATGGTTTGGACGGGATACTCGTCCCCGGCGGGTTTGGCAACCGGGGGGTCGAAGGGATGATTCTGGCAATCAAGCATGCCAGAAAAAACGGCATCCCTTTTTTCGGCATCTGCCTCGGCATGCAAATGGCGGCTGTGGAATACGCCAGAAACGTCTGCGGCCTGGCCAAAGCGAACAGCTCGGAATTTGACGCCGCAACCCCGTACCCGGTGATCGATCTTTTGCCTGAGCAAAAACAGATAACGGAAAAAGGAGCGTCAATGCGCCTCGGGGCGTATCCCTGTATAGTTAATGAAAAATCAGCGGCAGGCGCGGCTTATGGAGCAAAAGAGATCAGCGAACGCCATCGCCACCGGTATGAATTCAATGCCGCCTTCAAGGAGGAGCTTCTGGCAAAAGGACTTGCCATTACCGGCGTTTCCCCCGACGGCAGGCTTGCCGAAATCGTCGAGATTCCCGGACATCCGTGGTTTTTGGGCTGTCAGTTTCATCCCGAGTTCAAATCCCGACCGACGAATCCTCACCCGCTTTTCCGGGATTTCATCAAGGCGGCACTGAAGAAAAAGCAATAGCGCAATTACATTTCAGATTTTGTCTCAGGCAGCAGGGCCGGTTATTACAGCGAAAAGAAGTGTTTCGCCAATCTCCATACGGGTTTTTAAAGGGCTATGCCTTTCCCTTCCGATTTTGCAGGTTTACAGGTCGATAAGGAACGGGGAGTTTCCCCCGCCATTGACGTCAGTTTCGGCCGTTTTCTCGAAAAAATTGATGGGGGCGAAAATCCTTTGCTTTTTGCTGCGGCCGCCCTCGTCAGCCGCAGCGTCAGGGAAGGCAATGTCTGCCTTGATCTAACCGCTGTCTCTCAATCTTTTTTTCCGCCGGATTTAGTCTTACCAACAATCAATTTGCAAAGCTGGCCGGAGGAGCTGCGAAAATGTTCTGTAGTCGGGCGTCCCGGTGAGGTAAAACCTCTCATCATTGACGGAGCGGCACGCCTTTACCTTTACCGTTATTGGGATTACGAGCAGCGGATAGCTTCCTTCCTGATAAAAAAAGGGCAGGAAAAATCACCACTTCAAACTTCTATCAGCCAAAACGAACAGGAAAGAAAAAAACTCCGGCAAAGGCTCGACGTCCTTTTTGCTGACGTCAATTCTCCTGGCTGTCCTGCGGCTGGCAGTGAACCAAAAAATACAGTTAATTGGCAGAAGGTTGCGGCGCTTTGCGTGCTTTTCAACAATCTGACCGTGATAACCGGTGGACCAGGCACCGGCAAGACGGCGACAATCGCCCGAGCGATTATTCTTCTTCTCGAATTTGCCCAGGGGAAATTGCCGCGGATTGCCGTTGCCGCTCCCACCGGAAAGGCCGCCTTGCGACTGCAGGAGGCGATCCTGGCGGTTGCGGCTGACGTTTTGGGAGAAGAGGGCCAAATTAAGGAGGGCTTGCCGAGGCGGGCAATGACAATCCATCGCCTTATTGGCAGCACCCCCCATTCATCCAATTTTCGCTGGAACAGCAGCAACCCTTTGCCTTATGACATTGTAATAATTGATGAAGCATCGATGATTGACCTTCCGCTCATGGCAAAACTGATCAGCGCCTTGCCGGTTCAGGCCCGGCTGATACTCCTTGGAGACCGGGAACAGCTTGCCTCTGTTGAGGCCGGGGCGGTTCTCGGCGACATTTGCGGCTATCGGGCGCTCAATGATTTTTCCGCTGATTTTATCTCAATTCTTGCTTCGCTGACGGAAACTGCCGGCACGGAATCGCCTTCTTTAGCGCCGCCACCGGTGCCGCTCCGGAATTCCCTGGTTGAACTCCAGCGTAATTACCGGTTTTCCGATGACAGTGGAATTTCCGCCCTGAGTCGCGCCATAAAGAATGGGGACGGCGCCGCGGCGCTTGGCATTCTCCAAGATATTGGCGATGTTTCTTGTTGCTGGTCGCGCATTCCCCCTCCCTCGGAAATGCCGCGATTGCTCCAGGACATAATAATCAACTTTAATGAATATTTTGAACATATTGATAACAAAAGTAAATACCATATGATATTAGATGTTTTTGCTCGTTTCAGAATACTCTGCGCGCTGCGCCGCGGCCCTTATGGCGCCCTTGAGGTCAATCGCCTCTGTGAGCAGATGATTTTACGGAAGAGGGGTGTTTCCGGCCGGGAAATCTTTTATTCGGGACGTCCGGTAATGATTACGAAAAACGATTACGGGATGAAGCTCTTTAACGGCGACATAGGTTTCATCCTTCCGGATATGGAAGCAGATGGCGGCCTGAAGGCGTTTTTCCAGAGCAATGACGGAGGAAAGCTGCGAAGTTTCCCCCCGCTTCGTCTGCCCCCGCACGAAACGGCTTATGCGATGACGGTTCACAAAAGTCAGGGATCGGAATTCGATAATTTGCTGCTGATTCTGCCTGATCAAGACGCGTCCGTACTGACCAGCGAATTGCTCTACACCGCTGTGACAAGATCAAGAAAAACCATTGCAATAAGTGGGAATGAGGATATTTTCCTCAGGGCTGTTGCGCGTCGCATAAGACGTTCCTCCGGCTTGCGCGACCAGCTTCTTGATGGTTAATCTTTCTTTACTCTCGCGTGATTCTTTCAATTCTCCGGTCTGAGGGCAGGATTTCCGCAGATCGTTCGTTATCAATTAAACTTGACAATTGGAGGTTAATCCATTAGCTTCCCTATATTACCGAGACGGGAGGATTATGATGATAGGTGTGCTGATCGCCACCCACGGAAACCTGGGGAGTGAGCTCATCAAAGCGGCGGAAATGATTCACGGCAGCATGAAATTAGTTGCCCATGTCGCCGTTGATCAGGATAAGGGGGTCGAAGAGATAAAAAAGGAAATCAGCGCCGGAATCAAAAAGCTCGATCAGGGGAAGGGGGTTCTTATCCTCACCGATCTCTTCGGCGGCACGCCTTCCAATCTCTCACTGTCGTTTCTGAAGGCGGGAAAGGTTGAGGTGGTAACCGGAGTTAATCTCCCGATGCTCCTTAAACTCAACGAAGTTCAGGAAGGTACGACGCTTGAAGAATTTGCCCATTCTCTCAAGGAGTACGGCATAAAGAATATTTCCCTGGCGAGTGAAATCCTCGGCAAAAAGTTTTCCGGATAGCGAAACTTGCATCATTCTTTGGACATAGCCCTGGTCAGGGTGGATAATCGTCTGGTTCATGGTCAGATTCTGGAAGCCTGGATTCCCTATATCAAGGCGGACTGCATTGTTGTAGTTGATGACTTGACCGCCTCTGATATGTTCCGGGAAACGGTTATCCGGATGGCAGTTCCCAGGGAAATAGCCGTAATAGTATGCAATGTGGAAGATTTTGTGAAGACAACCCCCTTCCAGACGGGCAGCGGCCATAAAACCATTGTCCTGTTCGGTGCGGTCGCCCCGGCTCGCAAGGCCTTCGAACTGGGGTTCCGGTTCGATAAACTCAATATCGGAAATATTTACAACGACTCCTACACCATCTGCTGCACCCCCTCGGTGCTTCTCAGCGAGAATGATATTCACGACATAACGTTGCTTCGTGATGCCGGTGTCCGAATAGAGCTGCGGCGCGTTCCCCGGGAAAAGCCGCTTGATTTTTTTGACGTCGTCCGCAGTATCAAAACCTGAAAAACAACAACGGCGTTGCACAAGCGCAGACTATCCGATTTTTTTAACTGATGAAGCGGTTTAAATGATTGCGAATGTTTTTATTACAGCGATAGTGGGCGGTTTTCTCTGTCTGGATCGAGTTTTCCTGCTGCTTATGATCTCGCGCCCGATAATCGCCGCACCGGCAATCGGCTTTCTGCTGGGAGATCCATATACCGGGCTCATCGCCGGCGCCTTTACCGAACTTTTCTGGATAGACCGGCTGCCGATAGGGATGTATATCCCCCCCAACGACACGATAACTGCGATCCTGATTGCCGCATCCTCAATCGAAGCGGCCCGGATTCTTGGCTCCATGCCTCACGGACTGCTTGCCCTTACCGTTCTTGTTTATGTGCCATTTGGCCATGTTGCGCAGAAAATGGATCTCTGGATAGTCAAAGGAAATGAAAAACTGGCAAGCGACGTCCGGAAAGACGTCCTTGACGGGAATGTCAAATCCCTTTCCCGCAAGCATCTCTTTGCACTGCTCAAGACATGGTTTTTTTCCACCGGGTTCATCTTGCTTGCCCTATTGGTCGGGATTCCGTTTATTGCTTTTTTATATCCATCCTTGCCGGGCTGGACGATCCGGGGGCTTGGTCTTCTCTATCCGCTGCTGCCGTTAATCGGCACCGCCGTCGCCATTAACTCCGTCCATGTTCGCGGGGTTCTCCCCATTTTTTGCGGGGTTTTTCTTTTTGCCGGCATTGTATTTTACTATTTTAAGGGAATTATCTGAGGTATGGCAGCAGAGACGATTGAAATAGACGGCTGTCTGGCAAAGGATATTGACGAAATAATGGTCATCGAAAGGGATTCTTTCTCCAGCCCCTGGTCGGCGCCTCTTTTTCGGCAGGAACTGGCAAACCCCGTTTCCCGAGTCCTTGTTGCCAGGCTTGTCGGCGAAGGCGCAAGAAACATTGTCGGTTATATCGTTTACTGGCTGGTGGCTGATGAATTGCATCTGCAGAAAATAGCGATCCACCGGGATTTGCGGCGGCATGGATTTGCTTCCCGCTTGCTCCAAGAGGCGATAAAGTCTTCAGCAGCGGCAAATACGCAGCGGGCAACGCTTGAGGTGCGCGGTTCCAACCTTCCGGCCCTTAAACTGTACGACAAGTTCGGCTTTTCGGTAAAAGGGGTCAGACCCCGATATTACGGTGATACCAAAGAAGATGCGTTAATCATGTGGGCTGATCTGCAAGATTAGATGCAAGAAGCGCAACGCACCATAATAAAAGGTGATTTTTAGATATTTTCGGCAATCCAGACGGTGTTTTGCAGTTGAATCAAGGCTTGAGTAATAATAATGAACGAAAATGCAAAAAATGTCACAATCAGCGCGGGACAGATAATCGGCATCTGCGACGTTGCCCCCGGCCATTTCCTGCTTTCGATTAAACTGCCGGGCTCTTTTTCGGCGCCGGTTCCCGGGCAGTTCGTCATGCTGCGCAACCTTGAAAATGGCGAAACCCTGCTGTCCCGTCCGTTCAGCGTTTATGGATTCCGAACAGAGAACGGGCAGACGATTCTTGAGCTTTTATGCCGCGTTGCCGGCCGAGGCACACGGTTGCTGTCGCGCCTTGGCGCCGGAGGGAGGGTCGGAGTGCTGGGTCCCCTCGGGCATGGCTTTACAGTTGATGCTGCCGTCAAAAGGATAATCCTTCTTGCTGGCGGGGTTGGCGCCGCGCCTCTCGCCTTTTTTCTGCAGGAGCATGTTCGGAGAGTGTCTCCCCTGCCGGTGACTGCCTTTTTGGGCGCGAAAACATCAGAGATTGCGACCATGCTGCAGGCGCGTTTTACCGGTTTAAGCGTTACCCACTTGGCGACCGACGACGGAAGCGCCGGATATCATGGAGCTGTAACGGATATGCTCAGTGAGGAACTGCAAACCTGTGATTATGAAAGCACGCAGATCTTGGCTTGCGGACCGACGGCAATGACAAGGGCGCTTGCCCGTCTTCTTGGGGATAAACCGATACGCTGCCAGGTTTCCCTTGAAGAGAGGATGGCCTGCGGTGTGGGCGCCTGCATCGGATGTGTCGTCGCAACAAAAGACGCTTACGGGGAGATGATCTACAAAAGGGTCTGCAAGGACGGACCTGTTTTCGATATCCGGGAAATCGTATGGAATCACCCCTTTTAATGGTTAACGCCAGGAAATTAATCGCGGAAACTTGACTGATGACGGACAATACAATCGACAGTAGGCGGGTAAAAATGGGAGTGAATATCGGCAGGCTCTTCTTGAAGAACCCGGTCATGACCGCTTCGGGAACATTTGGATACGGTGAGGAATATTCACCTTTTTTTGATCTGAGCCGACTGGGAGCGGTTGTGGTAAAGGGGCTTTCCCTGCGCCCGAGAGCGGGAAACCCGCCTCCCCGGATAATCGAAACCCCGTCCGGGATGCTCAACGCGATCGGCTTGCAGAATGTCGGCGTCGAGGCGTTTATCTCGGAAAAACTTCACTTTTTGAGGCAATTTGATGTCAAGGTGATTGCCAACATCTTTGGCGAAACCATCGAAGAATATCAGAAAATTTCAGCAATTCTGGCGCAGGCTGAGGGCGTGCATGCAATCGAGGTCAACATTTCGTGTCCGAACGTCAAAAAAGGGGGGGTGGCTTTTGGAACGGACCCCGCTGTGGCCGCCTCGGTGACAAAAGCGGTGGCAGCGGAAACAGACCTTCCCGTCATTGTCAAACTGACGCCGAACGTGACCGATATAACGCAAATCGCCCTGGCCGTCGAAAATGCAGGCGCAGACGCGCTTTCGCTGATCAACACCCTGACGGGGATGTCTGTGGATATTGAATCCAGACGTCCTCATCTGGCAAATATCACCGGCGGCCTCTCCGGACCGGCTCTGAAGCCGGTGGCTTTACGGATGGTTTGGCAGGTTGTTCGCGCCGTCAAGATTCCGGTAATCGGCATCGGCGGAATTATGACCGCCTCTGATGCCCTGGAATTCCTGATCGCGGGGGCGCAGGCAGTTCAAATCGGCACGGCCAATTTTATCAACCCCCTGGCGACGATGGATGTATTAAACGGCCTCGAGGACTATCTTGTTCGGCATAATATCGAGGATATCAGCGAAGTTATTGGTTCTCTGCGTACTTGACAGGGAACAGGGCGTTTCCCCTGTCTTTTGCAATGGTTGTTTCCTATATGGATGCAATCTCTTCGAGCAGTGATATCGCGGGCTTTCCGTCCAGAAACGGGGCTATCGTTCGGGAAAACTCCTTGAAATAAGACGAAGATGAGTGTGCCTGGATTGCTTCCATGTCCTGGTATCGCTCGGAAATGGTGAGGGTATCCGGTTCTGCAGCGTTGCGGCAGACGGCGTAGCTTACCGTTCCCTTTTCTTCTCGAACCTTTTTTACGAGCTCCTTGAATAATTCAGCGGCCTCATCCATTTTTCCCTCTTTTATTTTCATCTTTGCGATCAACGTAACCATTTTTATCTCCTTTTTTTAAGCGAGCATCCTGCTCATTTATGCTCTCCAAGATACTTTTCCCGGAGCAGACCGGAGAGCTTCCTTAAAGAACTGTAAGATTTATCAACTGTTTTTGCCCCGTCGGGATTGATCAGGGAGCAGGTCGCCGGCATCAGAATGCTCTGGGAAAGGATCTGTTCCAAGTCGAACCCCGATTTCTGAAGCTCAGCCCATAGTTTTTCGATCCGATGGAAGAGACCTTCCTCCGTTTCGATATCGAACTCTTCACGGTTGGCCGGCACAATTCCCCATCCCAACATTTTCCCGGAATCGAGAAATCTCTTTATCCCAGCACGGTATTTTACAAATATCTCACCTAAATTGTAGGAGTTGAAGGAGAGGATATCGATATCAAGGTTAAGAAGAAAATCCCAATCAGGGTTGCCGCAGAGGTGCACCCCGCGGGGGTGTTCGATCTGCGCAAAAAATCCATTCATGTCCTCTTTGGCGTGGTCATTCGAATAGCCCGACATCGCGCTGAAGATGTACTGTAGCCCCGGTTCATCGATGAAAAGAAAGGCATTGGGGTTCTTTTCCTTCAGTTCGTGAAGCTGGCAGTTCGCCTTGCGCGCCATGAAATCGAAGAGCAGGGAGCGGACCTCATCATTGTAAATAATGGATTGTCTGTTTTCATCGAGAATCGCCAGGCCGACGCTGACCGGGCCTTCTATTTGCCCGCGAATCGCCTTGTAAGATGACAAATCCGCTGCGAGAAAGCGGTGATAAGTTGCCGAATATTGAGGAGTAATACGGAAGAAACTCTCGTTTTCAAAATTGTTCAGCACATCCTCAAGCTCAAGATAAAACTTTTCCGTATTGAAATAAATTTTTGCGGCTTCCTGCTCTACGATAATGCCCGGGAATTTTTCCGTGGCCTGAACATACATGTCCTCGTAATAATTAATCTTCGGTAGTTGCGGCCAGAAGGGGATGTCAAGGCTCATCACAAGTTCCAGGGCGTCGTCAAGATATTTATGCGGGAGGATTCCCATTCCCGTTGTCATAAGATTGCCGGAAAACGGCAGGGCGCTCTTCATAAGCAACTTCTCCTATTTTTTCATATTGATGCTTCTAACCGCAAAGTTGGCGCTTGTCAAACCATTCTCCGTATTTCTTCGATTCGGGCATCCAGACGTTTTCGGGAGATGGGGAATGGTGTTTTTAATTCCTGCGCAAAAACCGATACTTTGTATTCTTCGATCATCCAGCGGAGTTCTTCGAGGGCGGTGAGCTTTTCTTCTGCAGAGGATTGCGGCATAGCCGATAGCTCCCTTGAAATATCCTCCAGCGTCCGTATTTCACCCCCTCGGCTGAGGGCCTTTTCCAGATGAACAGCGCCCTTTTCCGCACGAATAATCAGCGCACGGAGATAACGGACGATCTGTACAAGCCGCTTTTCATCGTATTTGATCAGAAAGTCGGTGGGGACAAGGCGATTAAGTTCATTGCGCAAACCAGCAAGAAAATTGAGAAAAGGGCGGTTGGAGCCATTGGCGGCTTCCAGCTTGCGAAATTTTTCAGCAGCCTCGTAGAGCGCCTTTATGACGGGTGCAGCAAGCTTGATTATCTCCTCCCCCTTTGGCAGAATAAGGGGTTGGACTTTTTGCGCATGCGAATAGAAAGCTCGCTCTGTGCGGATGTCAACTGCAAAAAGATCATTCAGCACCTTTTCATAGAGGGCGTTTTCCAGACTTTTCGTCCCTCCGAAGGCGGCAGCGGGCATTTTAAGCTCTCCGCCGGGGGAGAGGGACTTGTGCAGGGCGCGCAGCTCCTTCGGAAAATGCAGGGTAAAAAGTGCTTCAACACCCGAAAGGTGAAGGGCATTTGCCTCCCGGGCACTATTGAAGAGGCGCAGTGAAGCCGCATCGCCTTCAGCCTCCAGGGCAGGGTAGAGGACGAATGGTTTGCCGCCTTGTTCCTCGATGACAATATTTTCCGGAATATCCCCGAAATCCCATGTAATCAGTCCCGTTTTTTCCCAGACCGCGCGTGCCCTGGCTAAAGCCCTATCACCTTCAGAATCGTCATACTGTCTTTCAAAGAGAGAGAGGTCTCTGCCTGCCGCGACTTCCCGACCCTTGGCATCGACGACGGAAAACCGTAGGTTGAGCCTTTCTTCGACGTTGGCAAGCTGCCAGCATGAGGCGGGGACATCCACCCCGAACCGGTCATGGAGAAAGCGGCTAAGGGTTGAAAGCAGGCGACCCTCGCGGGGTATCTCTCGTAAAACTATGCCTGCCGTATTAGTCAACGGCATGAGTTTTTTGCGGTATTCCTTTGGCAGCGCGCGCAGCAGGGCGGCAATTTTTTCCTGTAGAAGGCCGGGCACCCCCCAGTCAAGAGCGGCTGCCGGCAAGGAAGAGACGGATTGCACCGGAATTTTCAGAGTTATGCCGTCCTCGGGTTTCCCGGGGGCAAAACGATAGTTGCACTCAAGTTTCCAGCCCGCTGCGGAAACTGAATCGGGATAGAGCCCGATTTCGTGGGAATCCGGTTCCTTGACCAGCAGGTCTTCCTCCTTCATCAGCAGGAAGGAGTCATCCCCACGGTCGCGCACCAGCCGCTGGAGCGTTCTGATATCGAAAATCCCCGGCAGGCGATCTTCATAAAAGCGGGCAATTTCCTCCTCGCCGACGAGCAGGTCGTGACGGCGGATTTTTTCTTCCATGTCGGATATTTTCTTGATCAACGCCTGGTTGCGGATCAGGAAGGGGAGGGGAGAATTTACCTCTCCCTCAACAAGAGCGCCGCGGATGAATATTCGGGATGCCTCTGCAGGATCGATTTTTCCGTAAGAAACCGGTCTGCCGGCGACGATTGTCAGGCCGAAAAGGGTAACCTGCTGTGTAGCTACAACCTCGCCGCGCTTCTTCTCCCAATGCGGGGCAAAATATGTATGGCGGCAGAGGTCTCCGGCCAACTCTTCAATCCACGCACTGTCTATATTGGCAACGATTCTGGCAAAAAGTCTTGATGTTTCGATTAATTCTGCTGCAACTATCCAGTTTCCGCCATGGTTGAAAAGACCGGAGCCGGGGAAGAGCATCGCCTGCCTTCCCTGAGTTGCCGTGTAGAGGTTTTTTTCCTTTTTAAAGGCGATATGTCCAAGAAAACCGCTAAGTATCGAGCGGTGAATGGCCATGTAAGCAGCAGCGCCGCTGCGATTTTCAGATGCGAGGCGGTTTTTGGGGGAGCCGGTTTTTTTGTCGGGGGATATTTTTCCTATCCCTTCGCCCGTTTCCAAGGGAGTGAGAAATTTGTTTTCCGTAAGGATGGTCGTGAGCTGAGTGTAAATATCTCGCCATTCCCGAATGCGGCGCCAGGAGAGGAAGTTGTCGCGGCATAATTTGCGGAGCCGGTTTTGTGACTTTCCGCCATCGGCGGCGTCGTAAACATGATCATATATCTTCAAGAGCGAAATGAAATCCGAGGCAGGGTCCTTGTACGGGGCATGGGCCCGATCGGCATCCTTTTCCTTTTCCAGCGGTCTTTCCCGCGGGTCCTGAATGGTCAGGGCGGCGGCGATTACAATGACCTCCCGGAGGCAATTCTCTTTTTTCGCCTCGATAATGATCCTGGCGATACGGGGATCGATCGGCAAACTGGCCATGATTTTCCCCATTTTTGTTAAATGCCAGGGCTCCCCATTGCCCTGCGGCCCCATCAAATGCTCCACCGCCTTGAGTTCCTGGAGCGTCTCCAATCCGTCCTTGATGCTCTTCGGGGCGGGCTTGTCGATAAAAGGAAAGGCGCTGATGTCTCCGAGCCCCAGGGCGAGCATCCGGAGAATAACCCCGGCGAGATTCGCGCGGAGGATTTCGGGGGGGGTATAAAGGGGCTTGGCCAGGTACTCCTCTTCCGAGTAAAGACGGATGCAGACGCCACTTGCGACCCGTCCGCAGCGGCCTTGGCGCTGATCGGCGCTGCTTTTGGAAATCGACCGGACGGGAAGCCCCGCGGTGCGGGAGCGAGGGTTATAGGTGGAGATCCTGGCGAGCCCGGTATCGATGACAAACCGGATGCCGGGAATGGTGAGGGATGTTTCCGCAACGTTCGTCGCAACAACGATTCGTCTTTGGATTGTCTGCTGAAAGACCCGTTGCTGTTCCACGCGGCTGAGTCGGGAAAAAAGCGGCAGGATAACGGCATCTTCGCCCAGATGTCCCTGCAGCAGTTCACAGGTTTCCCGGATATCCTGTTCTGTCGGCATGAAAATAAGGATATCGCCCCGTTCCTTTTTCTGCACCAGATCATCAACCGCCTGCACCGCACCCTCGATGTAATTTCCCTCGCCCTGCTCTTCGGAATCGCGGTCTGGGGGCGAGTAGCGTACCTGTACCGGGTACACCCTTCCGGAAACTTCGATGATCGGCGCCTTGTCAAACGCCTCGGAGAACTTTTCGGTGTCGATCGTCGCCGAGGTGATGATGACGCGCAGGTCATCCCGTTTCATCAGGATATTTTTTAAAATGCCGAGCACAAAGTCGATGTTGAGGCTTCTTTCATGCGCCTCATCGACGATGATCGTGTCATATCTTCGGAGCAGCGGATCCCTATGCGTCTCCATCAGCAGGACGCCATCGGTCATTATCTTGATTGCGGCGCCAGGGGAGGTGCGATCGTCGAAGCGTATCTTGTAGCCAACCGAACGGCCAACCTCTTCTCCCATCTCCTCGGCGATTCTCCGGGCAACGGCAATCGCGGCAATGCGCCGCGGCTGCGTGCAGGCGATCATGCCGGTTCGCCCCCGGCCCGCTTCGATGCAGAATTTGGGTATCTGGGTTGTCTTGCCGGAACCGGTTTCCCCAGTTACCACAATCGCCGGATTTTTTTTGAGAGCGGCGATAATCTCATCCTTCCGCTCCAGGATCGGCAGCTCCAGCGGGTATAAGAGCCGCGGCATAACAACGCGGCGGGCCGCAAACGGTCTTCGGTGTTCTTTTGACCGGGTTGATTCTCTGTCTGTTTGCAAAATCATTCCATTCCGAGCCAATTGCAAAACTCCCAACGCTGTCATTCCCGCAACGCTTCTGGGCGGGAATCAATTTTTTAACCATTTGAAATCATGGATGCCCGACAAAAGCACTCGGGCATGACACGGAGTTTTGCAATTACCTCATTCCTTTTATCGGTTGATCCTTTTCGCAACGATCTCATACCTGTTTCTGACAAGAAACTCAAAGCCGATTTATGTTTAAAGCAACCTTTCGCCCAGCGCGGTTTCATTCCCCTTGCAGATGGCAAGGTTGTCCGCTCATGGATAAAGCAAATTTTCACTTGCAAAGGATCGGGACACCCTTTATAAACCCGAAACGATCTAACGAGTTTCTATATGCGGAAAATCAACAAGCATCACAATAGTGAGAAGATGATGACTGACATTAAAAAAGATAACGTGGATGGCAATATTGGCGAAAAAGAAGAGTTGCAACCATGGTTATTCAAACACAATGAGCTGCTAAAAGCTATATCAACAGCGGTAAAAATCGATCAGAAAAAGCTCACTAATATTCTCAACTACAAACATTTCAAGGGTGAACATCTTAATCTGATGATTAGCCATCCATCTTTCCAGGATGAAATCCTTGTCAAACTGTTTTCGGAAGCTTGTTTAGGGGAGATTTTGGTATTCAGGTGGAGTCAGAATACTTTGACTTTATCTAATTTCGACCAGTATAAATTTAGCTATCTTGTTGTTTCTTATGACCAGTCAGTTATTCTTGTCCCAGTTGAAAGAGTTGAGGCTCTGGAGCAGGGGCTATCAATAGCATTGCCCGAGGCCAGTTTTCTCATAAGCGACAGGCTGTATCCACGTTTCATAAGTAAGGGCGTCAAGGCAGATTTGTGGCAAAACGGTTTCCAAGCTTCCGGTTCATTGATAGATTTTACCCCCAATGCATTTCGCGTCCGTGTCTGTGCTGCCCCTCCTTCTTCGTTTCGTTGGTTCAACAGCACGGTTCCGTCGCAGATCCGTTTGTACGAAGGGAAAGACATTTTTTATTCAGGCAATTGTAAGTCACTATACGAAAAACAGGAGGGTGCAGACAGGGAAATAGTTTTCTCAATCATTGATAACATGATCCAGAGATTCAGCCCGAAAGCCCTGCGAACTCCCCGAAGGCAAGGTTCCCCGCCCCTTCATGCGATTTTTGAGCATCCCTTTACAAAGAAAACAATCCAACATCCAATTTTCGATGTATCCACATCCGGTTTTTCCCTATTCGACCAATCTTCGGAGATTGTCCTGTTTACAGGCATGATCATTCCCCAAATGTCAATTTCTTATGCCGGCATTCTGGATATACGCTGCAAGGTTCAGGTTATCTATCGCAGCACTGAAAGCGATGGCGTTCGTTTCGGAATAGCCATTCTTGATATGGATCTGACAAACTATAGAAAGCTTTTTCAGATTTTGAATAACGCCAATAGCGCTGACGAAGGCATGTTGAATAAGGTAAGCTTGGATGAACTATGGGAATTCTTTTTCGATACCGATTTTATTTACCCTCAAAAATATACATTAATTCAAACCTTTAAGGATGAGTTTAAGGATATCTACAAAAGGCTTTATGAAGAGACTCCGGATATCGCCAGTTATTTTACCTACCAGAAAAACGGACATATTTACGGACATATATCCATGCTGAGGGCATACGAAAGGACCTGGATGATTCACCACTTGGCCGCTCGGCCGATGGGAGGAAGACCGATAGGTCTGGCAGTGTTGAAACAGATGATATATTATTTGAATGATGTTAGCCATTTGCCGTCGGCAAATATGGACTTTGTCATGACGTATTTTCGTCCAGGCAACAAATTTCCCGAGAAAATATTCGGCGGGTTTGCCGATTATCACGGCAATTTCCGGCATTGCTCTGTTAACCGGTTTGCTTACATGACATACCCGGTTGGGAAAACTCTTTGGGAACTTCCCTCTGACTGGTTTCTGAAAGAATGCGATGATTGTGATTCTTTCGATTTTCAGCAGTTTAACCGGAATAATTCAGGCGGTCTGTTTCCCTCCATCGTTAAACGTCTAAAAACCACAGAATCTCCATCTCTTGAGGAAACTTTTTCGGTATCCGGGTTTACGCGCGGATGGAAAATGTATATTTTGTACCATATAAACGCCCCCAAAGCTTTTATCATTGACGAAAAATCGGATATGGGATTAAACTTGTCGAATCTCTTGAATGGACTAAAAATTTTTGTTGCGGACGAAAATGTTAACCCCAAAATAATTTTTGCCGCTGTATCACAAATCAGAAATATTAAACCTGATGAAGCCCTATCGTTGATGATTTATCCGGCAGAATACGCTTATAAAAACAATTTAGGCTTGCATACTAAAGAGTACGTCTTGTGGATACTTGATATGCAATATGGGAACGAATTTATCGAATATCTTGGTCGTAAATTCAGAATAAGGCTGTAATGAAGGGAAAGTATGGTCGGTATGGGTGAACCACGGCTTTATAACAGTAGGATTATTTACACTTATCTCGAATATCTAATTAAATTCCGACCAGAGGTTGATATCCAGAAGCTGATCTCCGATTCCGGAATTGAGTCCTATGAACTCGAGGATGAAGGCCACTGGCTGACACAGAGGCAGGTGGATTCCTTTCATGACGCCCTAATGCTGCAGGCCAACGACCCCTCGCTGTTCAGGAAGGCGGGGAGGTACATGTCGACCTCCCAGTCTTTTGGTATAATCCGGCAGTTTCTGCTCGGGTTCATTACCCCGACGCAAGCCTATCTGAGAGTCCCCAAGGTTGCCGCTTACATGAACAGGGCAACTTCTTACGCAGTGGAAAAAACAGGTCGCAACAAGGTGGAGATAGTAGTAAAAATTTTGAACGGCGTGAAAGACAAACTCTACCAATGCGATAACAGGGTCGGCAGTTTTGAGGCTATTGCCAAGCTGTTCACCGGGAAACTGCCTTTGGTAGAGCATCCCGTCTGCGTCCACAAAGGAGGAAACAGTTGTGTTTATACAATAAGCTGGGAGGAGCCCGCTTATCTTAAACTGAGGCGGGCCAGGAATTATCTGGCCATTCCTGCGATAGCGCTCGCTATCGTCTGCGGTTTTCTCTACTCCCCGCTGCAATTTGCCGAATGCGCCGTCATCCTCGCCGGAATTCTGGTTGGTTTATCCTATTACAGCCAGATCACTGAAAAAAGGGAGCTCTATGAAAAAATAGAACGCCAGGGGGACACCGCCAACCGATTTCTCGACCAGATAACGGAGAGTTATGAAAATTCCTTGCTCGTTCAGGAGATTGGTCAAGCTGTATCAAACACCCTCGATATCGACAGGCTACTCGAAGTGATTGGAGAAACCCTGGGAAAAAGACTAAACTTCGACCGGGGCATGATCATGCTTGCCGACTCAGCCAGGACGAATCTCGTCTATGCGACCGGATACGGATACGCGCCTGAACTGACTGACGTTATGCGCAATACGAACTTCCATCTCAACAACCCCGATTCCCGGGGGCCGTTCGTAGCCTCCTTCGTCAAACAAACCCCTATCCTTGTCAGCGACATAAATGACATCAAACATAACTTCTCCCCGCGGGGAATTGAATTTGCCGAAAAACTGGGCGCAAGTTCGTTTATCTGCGTTCCCATCGTCTATGAGGGCATTTCGGAGGGGGTTCTCGCGGTTGACAATTACAAGTCAAGCCGGCCGCTCGGACAAAGCGGTGTCAACATGCTGATGGGGGTCGCAACGCAAATAGCGATCAGTCTCAATAACGCCAGGAGTCACCGCAAACTCAAGGAAAGCGAGGAACGTTTCCGCGCCCTGAGTGAAAACTCCCCGGATATCATCTATACGGTTGACAACAGAGCTGTGATTACCTACGTCAACCCGGCGGTGAAGGAAAGCCTGCGCTATTCCCCGGAGGATATTGTAGGAAAGCCGTTTGCCGACATTATCCGCAAAGAGGATGTCGGCATCTTTACTGAACTTTTTAAAAACATCATCCATGGCCATGAAACCATAAAATATTTTAACGGAAAGCTCTTGACAAGGGGCGGCGAGGAGCGGTTGTTCACGATCAGTGCCGCGTCCAACATTAATGTAACAGGAGAAATTACGGGAATAACCGGCACTCTTAAGGATGTCACCGAACAGCGCCGCCTTGAGGAGCAGCTCCGCCATACCTCGAAAATGAATGCCATCGGCAAGCTTACCGGGGGAATTGCCCATGATTTTAACAACATATTGCAGGCTATCGGTTCTTACGCCGAAATTTTGAAGCGCGGGAAGCAGGAAACTGACGCGGATTGGAAGTATCTGCGCAGCATTCATGAATTAACAGGCCGGGGCGCCGATCTTGTCAGGCAGATGATGATTTTCGGCAGAAAGATCGAAATCAGTTTGCGTCCTCTCGATTTGAACAGGGAGATCAAAAATAGTGCAGAACTTCTGTTTGGCACTTTTCCAAAGAATATCAATATAGACTACGATCTTGCCGACAACCTGCGGACTGTCAATGGCGATGCGGGGCAGATCGGACAGGTAATCCTCAATCTTGCGGTAAACGCGAAAGATGCCATGCCCGGGGGCGGAACGCTGAAAATCGAAACGGCAAATGTTGATCTGAAAAAACCTTTTGAATCTTCTTCGGTAAGGGTGATCCCCGGAAGTTATGTCGTTTCGCGTGTTTCTGACACCGGTTCCGGGATCGAACCAAATGTGCTCGAACACATTTTTGAACCCTTTTATACCACCAAGGCGGTAGGCAAAGGAACGGGGATTGGGCTCGCCGTTGTTTACGGAGTCATCAAAAACCACGGCGGCTATATCTTCTGTCACAGTGAAACAGGCAAGGGGACGACTTTTGAATTTTATCTGCCAGTCATTGAAGCTGCCGTTGCGCCTGATGAAAAAGAAGACAATCATCTTTCTAGCGAGAAGATGGGGGGAGGAGAGACAATTCTCCTCGTTGATGATGAGACTTCCCTGCTTGAAACAGGACAGGAACTCCTTTCCCTTGCCGGGTACGACATTCTTACCGCTTCCTCCGGGGAAGAAGCGCTGGATGTGCTGCTGGAGAAACGAGGGGAAATAGAGCTGATTATTATGGATGTGATGATGCCCGGAATGGGGGGAGGCAAGTGCCTCCAGGAGGTGCTGAAAACATATCCGGATATGAAGGTGATCATGGCAAGCGGGTTTATTGAGGACAAAAAAAAGAAAGAAATTATGGATTCAGGAGCAACTGCGTTTATTCGCAAGCCATACAGAATCGATGAACTGAATCAAAAAATCAGAGAATTGCTTGATGTTCGAGTTTAATTTCTGTAGGGTTTCATCCCTTTGCACATGATAAGCGAAGTATAGGTAAAACGCCGGGGATCGACAAAAAATCTTCTGAAATCATCTTTAAATTGTTCAATTCCGCCCGGATAAGCCCTGAAAAGGGGTTGCAGACGATCCGCGGTGACTTCAATCTTTTTTGTCCAGTTGAATACATCCGTTTCCTTGGCCTTACCGTAAATGAGGTGATGTGCCATCAATTCCACCTGTAAGTTTTCATATTGCCCGTCAAAAAGATAAGAATAGAGCTTTCGCCCGGAGAAGGTGTCGAAATTGTATTTTTCATCGAGCAGCGCCATCAGTTTGGGTAAAATGTCTTGCATCGGCTCGGGAAGTTCGTAATGATTGAGACAGTTGCAATCGAGATCGAGCAGGCAAAGCCATCCGCCTGGGTTAAGCAGAGATTTTAAATTTTCAACGATCGCTTTGCTTTCTTTGCGAAAATATTCAAGTACGAAGCGTACCCAAATTATATCAAATGTACCGATATCCCGTATAGGTTGTCTGAGGTCGCGGAGGACAAAAGCGATTCCCGACTTTCCACCATAACTGCTGATGGCGCCGGCAATGCGCTCCTCGGAAATATCCACGCCGACAACACTTCCTCCCGGCTGGACCATTTCGCGGAAAATATCCGTTGTCACTCCCGGCCCGCAGCCAAAATCGAGTACCCGCAGACCGGCCTTGATGCCGCACCAGGCGGCCTGTTTGCGCACCGCGTCCGGATCAGTTTTCTGACTGAGGCGCAGGGCCTCTTCACTGTTTTCCATCAGATAATCGCTTTTTGTCTGCATAATTTCTCCTTGATTTTCGCCTGAACAATTCAGATGAAATTGGCACGGCCCCCATAACACAACAAGCTTGCTGGAGACAACAGTAAACATGCCGGGATTCATGTTTCTTATCTGTTGATTTTAACCGGAGATTCTTCTATAAGTCTAAACAGTCCTCTATTCAATCGTCATAATTCTCGGGGAGGCTTGACATGCCGCTTGTCGCTTTTTATTTTCAGCTTCACCAGCCTTTTCGTCTCCATCCCGACGGCGATAAATTCCTCTGGGAGGAGAAGAACCGGGAGGTATTCATCAAGGTAGCCGACAAGTGCTATCTTCCCGCCGTACGGATGTTCGTGCAGCTTATTAAAGAAAATCCCTCGTTCAAGATCGCCCTGGGGTTGTCGGGAACCTTCCTTGAGCAGGCCGAACAGTACCGTCCGGATGTGGTCGGCGCGCTTCAGGAATTAAGGGATGCGGGCGCCAGCGGAAGCCAGGTGGAAATACTCGATGAGACCTATTACCACTCACTGACCAGTCTGTTCGAAGACCCGAAAAAAAAGGAGTTTCTGGCGCAGATCCTGCTGCACCGGGAGATGATAAAAAGGGTCTTCGGTATTTTTCCGACCTCGTTTCGCAATACCGAACTCATGTACAACAACGACATCGCCGGGGTCGTGGCCGAGATGGGCTACAAGGCGATGCTGTGCGAAAAGCGCGATGACATGTACCGAAGCGATGGTGAAGTGATCTCTCCCAATACGGTTTTCCGCGCTCAAAATACCAATATGATCGTTATTCCGCGCAATCGGGAATTGAGCGACGATATTGCCTTCCGGTTTCCTCACAATCCGCTCACCCCTGCTCAGTACGCGCGATACCTGTCCCTGATTGACGGCGAAGTGGTGCTGCTCGGATATGATTTTGAACATATTGGCGAGCATATCTGGGAGGAGTCCGGGATTTTTGATTTCTGGAAGGGTCTGCCTGAGGCGCTCAAGGATTATTCCAATATCGTGCCCGCGACTCCTACCGAAATTGCTGTTAAATTTCATGATGTTTCCTGTCCGATTGTCGACATCCACGGACTTTCCACCTCCTCTTGGGCGGATGCCGGCCGCGACACCTTCGGCTGGCTCGGAAACCCGACTCAGTATGAACTCTTTAAGGATATTGAAAGGCTGGAGAATCACGCCAAAAGAGCGGGGGGAGATCTTCTCAAGCGTTGGCGGCATTTGACAACCTCGGATCACGTTTATTTTCTGCATGAGCGGGTAGGGGAGGACCATGCCGTCCATGCCTACTTCAACCCTTACGGCGGTTCGATAGCTCAGCCCACCCATATTCTCACCAGGAAGATCGATAAACTTGAGGTTGCCGTAAAGCGCTTTGATGTGATCAAGAAACGGGAAAAAACTGCAATACTGATTATCTCTCCGGAAACTGGCAGACTGCCGGAGGATATGGGAAACCTCGCCCGTTTCATCTCCGGGAAAAGCGGCGGCCAGGGCGAGGTTGTTTCCGCCTTGTGCGAAGGGCTTACCGAACGGGGTTTGGAGGTTCACCTTGCCATCCTGAATCTCAAAAAGAGATTTCAGCGCGAATTACAGATGAGCGAGGTTCAATGGCGGGAGGCGCGCTATCGAATTGATCCGGAAAATATCCACTTGATCAGTTCCTCGCTCTTTGCCGATAACCTGAGCGCCTATTCCGGCGATCCGATTGCCACGGCGGCAGAATTCCAGAAGGAAACGGTAAAGAACATAATAAAAACCGTACGCGCCCAGAGCGGCAACCGCCTGCTCCTCCACACGCACGACTGGATGGCGGGAGGCGCAATAGTTGCCTATGCCAAAGCAACCGGCCTGCCCGTTCTGCACACTGTGCATAACATCTTTACTTCGCTCATTCCATTTGATCTTTTTGAGGGAATCGATATGGATCGCATCGGTGACCTGATGTACCGCTCCGAGAAGGACGGAAAGGCCTGTATAGACGCCCAGGCAACGGCAATAAAAAACGCGACGATGATCAATTTCGTGGGCGAGCGGTTTTTGCAGGAGGTCGTGGAGGATTATTTTTTAGACAGGGAGCTGGTGCCGCAAAGCGTCCGCAACGAGGTTAAGGAGAAGTTCCGGCATGGCGTCGTACGTTCTATCATCAATGCCCCTTCCTCGCTTATGTATCCCGAACATTGCGAAGCGCTGGTCCGAAAATATGGCCCTGACGACGATGTAATAGAGGCCAAACGGGAAAATATGCTCGAATTCCAACGGAGAATGGGATTGAGAGTTGACCCGGAGGCGATCCTCCTTTACTGGCCTTCCCGCCTGGATGCCTTTCAAAAAGGGGTGGAGCTTATCGAACAGATTGTTCAGAAATTTGCCGAAACGCATCAAGATGTGCAATTTGCCTTTGTTGGCGACGGAATCGGCGCCGATCGGACGCATGTGGATATTTTAGGGGGAATTGCCTGCGCTTCCGGAGGACGGATCGCTTATCAACCCTTTGATGAGGCCTTGTCCCTTCTGGGTTATGCCGCCGCACATGATGTATTCGGGGCGTCGTTGTATGAGCCGTGTGGACAGATTGACCAGGTTGGAAACATCTTCGGAGCGACAGCCACTAACCGCGACACCGGGGGCTACCATGACAAAATACATGAATTGCGGCTTCAGGAAGACGGAACTTCGTTTGATTTCGGCAACGGCTTTCTTTTCCATGATTATGATGCCGGCGGATTGTGGCACGGTCTGGAAAAATGCGTCGCATTTCACCGGCATCCAGCGGAAGTGCGCAGGCGGCATATCGTGACAATTATGCGATATGCGCGGGAGCGCTACAGCCTCGGACACATGATCGCCGAATATATAGCCATTTACGAAAAGCTCAACGGCGGGCGTCCGCTCGTTTAGCGGTGATGGAAAACCTGACGGGTCCTACGGTTTACAGACTTTTTCTGACCCGTACCGCGATTTCTCTTACCCGCTCCATCGCCTCCTTCTCGTCGATTGTCAGCAATTTTCTATTCTGCATGACCATCTTGCCGTTAATGAATACCGTATCCACATCGGCGCCTGCCGCCGCATAGACGATCTGTGAATATTCATTGTAGAGCGGGGTAAGGTGAGGCTCTTTGAGCCCGATTATAATGATGTCAGCCTTTTTACCGACCTCCAGCGAGCCGGTTTCATGCTCCAAACCCAGGGCGCGGGCGCCTTCGCAGGTTGCCATTCTTATCACGTCGAGCGCCGGCAGAGCGGTTGGATCAAGAGAGGCGACCTTGGCCAGCTTTGCCGCTGTATCCATTTCCCCGAACATATTCAGATCGTTGTTGCTTGCGCAGCCGTCAGTACCCAGGCCAACAGGGATTCCCTGTTTCCGCATCGCCGATACAGGGGCGATGCCGGAGGCCAGCTTCATGTTGCTTTCCGGATTATGCACCGCCCGGCAACCATGATCTGCAAAAATCCGGATATCTTCGTCGGTCATTGCCACACAGTGAAAGGCGGTAAAACGCTCGCTCAGAAAACCGATCTCTTCGAGAAATTTCATTGCCGGTTTGCCGAATTTCTCCTGGAGTTGATTAGCTTCCATTTTATTTTCAAGCAGATGCGTTGCATAAGGCGCTCTGAATTCATCGGCCAGCGCCTTGGCATCCTTGAGCAGGGAAGGGGAGCAGGTGTAAAGTGCGTGCGGTTCGACAACGATCTGCACCAGTGAATCGCCTGCCCATTTCTCAAGTAATTTCCGCGTGTATGACAACCCTTCTGCCGGCGTCTGAAAATTCGGCGAAGGAAAATCGAAAAGAACCTCTCCGACCAGACAGCGCACGCCCGCTTCCTTGGCTGCACGGGCCGTCTCATCCTCGAATATGTACATATCGCAAAATGTTGTCGTCCCGGAACGGATCATTTCCGCACAGGCCAGCATGCTTCCCCGATAGGCCAGCTCCGGATCAACATTTCTCGCCTCCGCCGGGAAGATGTAGCGGTTCAACCATTCCATCAACTCCATGTCGTCGGCGATTCCGCGGAAGCAGGTCATGGCGGCGTGGGTGTGAGAGTTTATCAGCCCCGGCATGATCAGCGAATCCCGGGCGTCAATCTCCAAATGTCCCGTAAAACGGCTTTTTATCTCCGCAACCGAGGCAACGGCGACGATATTTTCGCCCTCTATCGCAACCGCTCCCTCGGTCAGAACGGTGTTCATATCGTCCATCGGGAGAACCCGTCCTCCCAGAATAATTGTATCAACGATTGTCATAAAAAGCGCCTCCCGCCGCTGCCTTTGGCACAGGCAAGCGGAAAAATCAATCAAAATGCATTGAGAATGAAATTCTTGACACCATTTTCAAGAAAGAATATAGACAACACCCTTCAAGTTATTGCCTGGGTGGCGGAACTGGTAGACGCAAGGGACTTAAAATCCCTCGGCGCTTGTCGCTGTGAGGGTTCGACCCCCTCCCTAGGCACCAAAAAAATCAGGGATTTGCAGAGATTGAATCTGTTAATCCCTTTGTTTTTTTGCTCTGCGTGGTGTTTGCCATTTGAACGTTAATCAGTCTTTGGCCTAGACGGCGGAGATTTTGAAGGATAATTCCGAAAGTCACGTCATAAGTTTCTGTACACAAGCAGCAATATCGTTTAGGCATATCTACGACAATCCATAAACTGGCCCAGTTCATGGGAGGAGAATCGATAAGGATTCTGATTCACTGATAAAAGTCTGTTTAAGTGTGTGATGAAAGCGGGGTGACTCCAAAATAAACTCCAGCCAAAAAACGAGGTTTTAAACTTGAAGGGGCTTGATTAAACATGAAATCTTGTGGTACTGCCGGGAAACCAAGCAGCAAACGGAGCACAAACTTAATTGCAGTTTTTGATCGGTTCCGGAAAGGGCATCTGACAGGGCGCCAACCGTTCGGATGACGAAACCATTCATTCAATGATCGAGATGCATCAGCGATGTCCATTGTCAAGAAACACAATCCCTCTTATAAAAGTCAAAAAACACAGGCCGCTCATTACCTCCTTTTTGCACTCCTGTTTCTTATTTTTTATTTTCCGGCCATCGCCGGCATGGCTGCGAATACCACCTCGCTGAAAGAAATTACGGTCGTCTCGGATGACAATTATCCGCCTTTTATTTTTCGCGATGAGAAAGGTCATCTTCAGGGCATTCTGGTGGATGAATGGCGTCTCTGGGAAGAAAAAACGGGAAGCAAAGCAGACCTGCGGGGGATGGACTGGGATAAGGCCCAAAAGACGATGACCGAAGGAAATGCCTAGGTGATCGATATGATTTTCTTTATGGAAGAATCCGGCAACGTTAAATTTTATCAGCGACATTACCGAGCGCAAAAAAGCAGAGAAACATCTCGAAATTACCCTCGAAAGTCTCAGGAAGCAGTGAATACGACCATACAGGTCATGGTGTCGGCCGTGGAAGCAAGAGATCCCTATACGGCGGGCCACCAGATTCGGTCTGCGGATCTGGCCCGTGCCATCGCCACGGAAATGGGATTACCCGAAGAGAAAATTCAAGGCATCCGCATGGCCGGTTCCATTCATGATATTGGGAAGATATCCATACCTGCCGAGATATTGTCCAAGCCGACAAAACTTACAGACATCGAATTTGCCATGATTAAGGAACATGCCCAAAGAGGATTCGAGCTGTTGAAAGACGTGGAATCTCCCTGGCCGCTGGCGGAGATTGTCCTCCAGCACCATGAGCGGATGGACGGCTCCGGCTATCCGGGAAAGCTGAAAGGAGAGGAAATACTCATCGAGGCCCGTATTCTTTCTGTTGCCGACGTAGTGGAAGCCATGGCCTCACATAGGCCCTATCGTCCCGCCTTGGGCATCGATGCAGCTTTGGCGGAGATCGAGAATAACAGGGGAATATTTTACGACAATGCCGTCGCAGATGCTTGTCTCAGATTATTTCGGGTAAAAGGAGCCAATTGCAAAACTATTTGTCATTCCCGAATGCTTCTATCGGGAATACGGTTTTTCAAGCAGTTAGAACCAGATTCCCGCTTAAAATCATTGCGGGAATGACAGAATGTGAGAGTTTTGCAATT